>DASTSF010000272.1:0-5256 GCA_035760825.1 Bacteroidia bacterium | reverse complement strand
GGTTGTCTTGCCGCGGAAGAATCGCTTATTTTTGATTGCAAAGAAATACCCGTGAAAAAAATTTCCCTGCTCATCTTCATTTTTTTCTGTGTTGCCGGTTTCAGTTCCTGTAAAGGGAAAAAGACGGGAAAGAATGACCTGAAAATCATCGTGCATCTTGCCGGGGGAAACAGCGACAAGACAATTTCAGCAATAGAACACCGCCTGGATGACGCGGGAATTTCTTCGGGCGATTACGATGTGCGGGCCAGCGGCGAAGGGATCGATGTTTCATTCGCAGAAAAACTTCTTCCGGATCTGCCCTTGCTGAAAATGACGGTCTCCGGCGTTCCTGAATTGACGATCCGTGACAATTATTCCATCTTCGACCAGCTTAAATCTCTGCAGCACCTCGACAGTATGATCACCGGCGATCTGAAAGATCCGGCCGCGACGGGTAATACCTGCCAGTGCCTCGGCGCCGTTTATCTTCCGACAGGATTTTCCAGGGACATCGTCGTGGACAATTTCCGGGAACAGGTTGCGATCGGTTATGCACAGGCGAAAGACACTGCGTTTGTCGACAGCGTCCTGTGCCTTCCGTTGTTCCGCGGAATGCTTCCGGACGATGTGATTCTCCTGTGGACAGCTTATCCTTCGAAGCAGGTGACCTCATTCGGTGATTTCTACGGACTTGTTCCTGCGCACAGGTCGAAAAATCTATGTTACACACCGATGAAATTCATTAAAGCTGATGCACAGAAGGAAAAACCAATTCCGGGAACACCGTCTCCGGGAACTTACCATCTCGTACTTCAGACGGATCCCCCGGGCGCTTATGAATGGCGAAAATTCACACAGCTCAACAATGGGCGCAGCATCTCGATGGAGATCGAGGGCCGCTCCTATTCATGTCCCATCATCCGCGGAGAAATTTCCGGGGGCATTATGGCTATGGCCGGGATTCCGAAAGAAAAAATCGACCTGCTGAAAGCGGCTTTCAACCCGGAGCCGCTTCCCGAAAACCTGCATGTAACGGGCGTCACACTTCGTAAATGATCTGCACATGAAAAGAATCGCTTCCGTTATTTTCTTTACCGCTGCATTGCTTTTTGCTTTTTCCTGCAAATACCAGCCTCGTAAGATCACCGGTCCAGGAACAATGATCGTGCTGAAAGGCCCGGACGGTTCCGATGTCGCGCAGCTTAAAAATTTCATTCCTGTATTGACGAAACGCCTCATAAGCTGCGGCATCGGCCAGGACCATTTCTTCATCAATGACACGAACGGGGAAATAGATGTCCGCTTCGATAATACAGTGAAGCTGAGCGACACGGATGAACGTTACCGGATCATGAAGCTGTTCACCACGAGCGGACAGCTGCGTTTCCATGAGACATATACCTTAAGCGAGCTCTGGAAAAATCTGCTGAACGCCGACAGCATTGTCAGAAGCTGGCACGCGAACGGGAACAGGCAGTACCCGGATATGCCTTATTCCCTGGTTGATCTCCTGCATCCACCGGCGCCGGGTGCTTATTCCGGCACATCGTATGATCCTGAACATTCCCCGGTAATTGGTTTTTGCACCGTCAACGATACGTCGGCTGTAAGTTTTGTCCTCGGTATGAAAGAGGTGCGCGGGCAATTCCCGGAAAATGTGCGTTTCCACTGGACCTATAGCCATCTCCCGGAAAATCAGAGATTGTTCGGACTGGTTGCGATCCGGCTGAAAGACGGCGATGAGAATTATTTTGATCCGGGCCCGATGAAAGATGTCGTGATCGATGAGAACAGGAACGGCGGAAACAGAGTATTAAATATGACATTTGATGACGTCGCCGCTGCCTCATGGGCGAACATGACGCGCAGCAATATCGGCCGTTGCGTCACGATCGAAATTGACAACAGGGTTTTAATGTACCCGGTAGTCCAGGCCGAAATTCCGGGAGGAGCATCGTCCATCAGCGGGAATTTCACGAATGCAGAGCTGGATTTTTTCCGCGGAATACTCCGTTCCGGCGGATTGCCCTGGCCGCTGCACGTAACAGAAGAGAAGATGGTGCAGTGATCACTTCATCGCTTCACGCAAACGTTCCCCGAATTTGAAAACATCTTCGAAGGAATTGTACAGCGGAACAGGCGCGAGCCGGATCACGTTGGGTTCACGCCAGTCGGGAATGACGCCGTTGTGCATGAGTGAATTGAACAAATCGCGGCCGTAGCCGTGCGCAATGACGCTGAGCTGGCAGCCGCGCTGTTTCCAGTCGCGCGGGGTGATGATCTCGAGACAGTTTTCGTTGTCGGCCGAAATTTCGTCAATGACGAATTCGAGAAACCCGGAAAGCTTTTTCGATTTTTCAACCAACGCATCCATACCAGCCTCGTCGAAAATTTCCAGCGATGCAAGATGCGCCGCCATGGAAAAAACCGGGGCGTTGCTCAGCTGCCATCCTTCCGCTCCGGGAATGGGAATGAATTCCTTTTCCATCCTGAAGCGCGTGTTCTTGTCGTGGCCCCACCATCCGGCAAAGCGTACGAGGTTTTCATCCGCGTGTTTTTCATGCACGAATGCGCCGGCCACGCTGCCCGGACCGCTGTTGAGGTATTTGTAAGAGCACCAGCATGCGAAATCCACGTTCCACTTGTGCAGCTCGAGCTTCAGGTTCCCGGCCGCATGTGCGAGATCGAATCCTGCGTATGCGCCGGCTTTGTGCGCAGCCGCGGAAATGGTTTCCATATCGAACACCTGGCCTGAATAATAATTCACACCGCCGATAAAAACGAGCGCGAGCTCGTCGCGGTGCGCCCCGATCGCTGCGAGAACATCTTCCGTACGTATGGTGTGCTCGCCTTCACGCGGCGCCACTTCAATGATCGCTTCTTCCGGATCGTAGCCGTGGAATTTCACCTGTGAAGCGACGGCGTACTGGTCGGACGGAAACGCTTTCTGCTCGGTGATAATTTTGTAACGCAATCCGCGCGGGCGGTAAAACGAAACCATGAGCAGGTGGACGTTCACCGTGAGCTGGTTCATCACCACCACTTCAATGTCTTTCGCACCGACCAGCCGCGCTGTTTTTTCCGTCAGGAATTCATGATACGAAAACCATGGCCGCTTGCCGTGAAAATGTCCTTCCACGCCGAGCTTCGCCCAGTCGTCCAGCTCCTGCAGAATGTATTCACGCGCCGTTTTCGGCTGAAGCCCGAGCGAATTGCCCGTAAAATAAAGCACATCCTCACCATTGAATTGCGGAAAATGAAAACGTTCCCGGAATTTTTTCAGCGGATCGGCCGCATCCATTTGCCGCGCGTACTGAATAGAATTTTCCTGTTGCATAAGGCTCCAAAGATAGAGAAAGAGTTTTCGTGCTTTGCGCGGGAGAACGGCCGGGAGTGACGCAGGTTCACGCGAATGGATCGTCTCCTGTTAACTTCACCCGCGCCAATCCGCACAATCTGTCGTTCCCTCGTTTACTTTCACCGCCGCCATCACTTACCTTTGCTTCTCAATTTATTTTTATGAACACCAGCAATTCCGAAAAACTTTTTTCAAACGCAAAAAAATATTTCCCCGGCGGCGTGAATTCTCCCGTGCGGGCTTTCCGTTCCGTCGGCGGAACGCCCCTGTTCATTGCCAAAGGAAAAGGTTCGCGGATATGGGATGCGGACGGGAATGAATTCATCGACTATTGCTGCTCTTGGGGTCCGCTCATTCACGGGCACTCGCATGAAGATGTGGTGAACGCGGTGAAAATCTCCGTGGAGAACGGGAGCTCTTTCGGTGCACCCACCGAATCGGAAAACAAACTGGCGGAGCTCATCCTGGAGAACAACCCGTTCATTGAAAAGATCCGTTTCGTCAGCTCCGGGACCGAAGCCGTGATGAGCGCTATACGCCTTGCGCGCGGGTACACGAAAAAAAACAAGATCCTCAAGTTCGAAGGTTGCTACCACGGCCACAGCGATTCGCTGCTCGTGAAAGCCGGGTCGGGCCTCGTGACGTTCGGCAACACTTCCTCCGCAGGCGTGCCGGAAGCATTCGTGAACGAAACGATCGTCGTTCCGCTCAACAATAAAAAAGCGGTGGAAGACGCATTCGCTGCGTTCGGTAAAGACATCGCCTGCGTGATCATCGAACCGGTTCCTGCGAACAACGGGCTTCTCCTCCAGGAAAAATCATTTCTCGCGTTTCTGCGCGGGATCACACAGGAGCACCGGTCGCTTTTGTTCTTTGACGAGGTCATTTCCGGTTTCCGTCTCGGCTTCACGGGTGCTGCCGGGCATTACGGCATTCGTCCCGACATCATCACTTACGGAAAAATAATCGGCGGCGGACTTCCCGTTGGCGCTTACGGCGCTTCGCGTGAGATCATGTCGCACATTTCACCGGAAGGCGACGTTTACCAGGCAGGAACGCTTTCGGGAAATCCTGTCGCCATGGCGGCCGGCATCGCGCAGCTTGCACTCTGCCTTCAAAAAGATTTTTATGAAACATTGAAAGCGAAATGCGACACGCTGGTGAACGCCGTCAACAAGCACGTGAAAGAAAAGAAGTACGCCGTAAAGATTTTCTCCATCGGCTCTGTTTTCTGGATCGCGTTCACCGGCAGGGACCTAATCCGTTCAGCGGAAGAGATCGATCCGCAGAGCATGGATTATTTCCGGAAATTCTATCACCTCCTGCTTGAAAAAGGAATTTACCTCGGGCCTTCCGGCTATGAAGTGGGTTTTGTTTCCTCGGCGCATTCGGATGCAGATATCCGCCGTACGGTATCAGCTTTCTGCGAAGCGCTGGATGAAGTCTGCGGCCCACAGCAATAGGAAAAGCAGGATCATCAGTCCGTCCACCCAGAACGAAAAATAATATTCCGACCGCTTCGGCGAGCTTTTCGCTATGAGCACGGATGCGGGAATGCACCACGCAGCATAGGCGGCGAACATCGCGGCGCTTCCGGTATGAAAGAAAAAGACAAGCACCGCCACGATCAGCGCTGAAAACAACAGCGAGCCGTTGGCAATGACGACCGATCGCCGGATCCCCGTGATGGAAGGTATGGTCTTCAGCTTTTCCCCATCATAATGATGATCGCGGATGTCGAACGGGATCGTCAGTGAAAAAATGAGCAGGCTGAGGCACAGCGACCACGCGATGACGCGGAACGAAAAGAAATGGATCCCCGGCGTCGACGTGGCCGTGGCCGGAAGGAATCCGCAGATGATCGCCCACACGATCGCGATGATGAAAATTTTTATTCCCGGGACCTCGCGCAGCTT
>DASTSF010000271.1:0-7088 GCA_035760825.1 Bacteroidia bacterium | reverse complement strand
TGGAATTAGGAAAGACAAATGATGAATGAAAAGTAAGAAAGAGAATCGAATCGGCCTGCACGGAGTGATTGCGCTTCACCCGGTTTCCTTTCATCATCCACGATTTATCTCCGGGTCATTTCCACGCTTTCACGATAAGTCCGGTGCCGGTGGCGTGTTTTGTGCACGTGTCGATCCAGTTCAGGATATA
This sequence comes from Bacteroidia bacterium, assembly GCA_035760825.1. Taxonomy (GTDB): domain Bacteria; phylum Bacteroidota; class Bacteroidia; order Palsa-965; family Palsa-965. Next base: position 6,898 of record DASTSF010000271.1, on the reverse strand, counting down.
GGCAAAAGGATACGTGATGAGAAAGTAAAACGGGATAATGATGAAAAATATTTTGGAAACGCCGAGCAGCATGATCGGCCATTTCATCGAGAGGCGCCATGAAATTTTTCCCGGCGTTCCGTAGGAATACAGCGCTTCGACCTTCGAGAAGCCGGCGCGTTTCATCTTGTCTTCGATGTCTTTGATGTTGTACCCGTCGCGCACATGCTCGCCGATGAACGAGCTTTCCTCGTCACCGTGAACATCGGATCCGCCCTGGTCGGAAGGAGTGGAGACCAGCAGCATTCCGCCCGGCTTCAGCGAAGCGCAAATGTTCCGGAAAACGAGCTCGTCCTCGAGGATGTGCTCCATCACGTCGACGGAAATGGCAAGGTCGTACGTGTTTTCTTTTTTGAAAACAGTCAGATCGGCCACTTCGAAATGCACGTTTTTCCGTCCCGCCTGTGCGAAGAAGCGGTTGCAGTCTTCCACCTGTTCTTCCTTCACGTCGACGGCGAGTATTTTCCAGTCCGGGTTCATTCCCGACAAATAATACGAATGCTGCCCGTAGCCGGAACCGGCGTCGAGGATGGAAATGTCGTTGCCTTTCCCTTTGCGCCACGCACGCAGCTCGCGGTGCACGTGCCATGCACGCAGGAGCAGGAGATCGAGCAGCCGGTAAAAAACCTTGCGGAGGAACGGAGATTTATTGAATACGTTGCCTAAGCTTCGTTTGATCGGATCGTATTCCATACGGAAGATGCGGGATGATTATTTTTTGAGAAGTTCTTCGATGCGTTCTGCGTAATCGAGCGAATCGTCGATGAAAAAAACGAGTTCGGGAATGATGCGCACCTGGTGGCGGATACGATTGCCGAGCGAACGGCGAAGCTCGCCGGTGTGGCTGCGGATATTTTCCAGCAGCTTTTCCTTGTCGTTCACGGGAAACAGGCTCACGTACACGCGCGCAATGCCCATGTCGGGCGTCATGCGTACCTGTGTGACAGTGATCATTACGTTCCCGAAAAGCCCGCGGCTGTCCGAACGGAAAATTTCCGCCATCTCTTTCTGGATGAGTCGTGCGAATTTCAGCTGGCGCGTCGATTCCATAGCGGGCAAAGGTACGGAATTTCACCGCCGGAACGGAAGGCAGGCTTCGCGTGAATGTTTACCTTCACGGCAATGAAAAAGATACTCGTTCTCTTCTGTGCGCTTGCCGTGACGGTGGCTATGGCCGCGCAGCCGGCGTACGTATTCCACGACAAGGGGAAAGCGCTTTTCGACCAGGGAAAATACGTGGAGGCGATCGCCCAGTTCGATCTCGCGATCAAGGCGGATGCGTCGTATTTCGAGGCGTACCTCGACCGCGGCCGTGCGAACATGCAGCTCGGGAAAAATGACCTGGCCATGGCGGATTTCAACAAGACCGTTTCGCTGAACCCGAAATACGCGCCCGGGTTTTTCTGGCGGGCAAAGCTGAATGCGCAGGAAGGAAACGACCAGCAGGCGATCAGCGATTACACGCAGGCCATTGCGCTCAATCCCGATTTTACGGAATCGTACGTGAACCGCGGAATGCTGTACGTGAAGACGAAGCAGAACGATCCCGCGCTGGCGGATTTCAACAAGGCGATTTCCATGGACGGGAAAAATGCGGACGTTTTTTTCCAGCGCGGGCTCATTTACAAAAGCATGGGAAAAAACAATGAAGCGCTGGCCGATTTCACGAAGGTCACGACGCTCGACCCGAAGCGGGGCGATGCTTTTTTCGAAATGGGAAAGCTGAACGCATCGCTCGGGAAAAATGATGCGGCGCTGGCGAATTACTCCAAAGCGATCGGGCTGGGAATTACAGGCGAGGAGATCTACAAATGCCGCGCAGCCGCGAATGTGGCGCTGGGAAAAACGAACGACGCGCTGGCGGATTACAGCATGCTCATCGACCAGCTGCACACGAAGGACGGGGACATTTACCGTTTGCGGGGAGAAGTTTTCCTGTCGCAGAAAAATTACATCGCCGCGATAAAGGATTTCAACAAAGGACTGATCTTCAAAAAAGACGACGTGGCGCTGCTGCTCGACCGTGCAGACGCGAATTACCAGCAGGGAAAAACGAAATACGTGCAGGCGGAAACGGATTACAAAAAAGCGCTGACGCTGGATGCGGCGAACGTGCATGCTGCGCGCGGACTTGCACAGATCTATTTTGAGCAGGAAAAATGGCAGCAGGCGGTGGACAATCTCGATATCGTGATCAAGAACGGGGCGACCGGGAATGATTACGATATGCGGGGAAAATGCGAGTTCAGGCTCAACAATAAAAAATCGGCGTGCGAGGATTTTACCAAAGCCGGCCAGCTGGGTTGCCCGGACGCAGAGAACGACAAGCTGAACGCAGGATGTAAATAAAATTCCGCGCAGGATGATGAGCAAAGCAAGACTGGAAGCATTCAGCGACGGCGTTTTCGCGATCGTGATCACGCTGCTGATCCTCGACGTGCACATTCCCAGGGGCGTATCCTACGAAGAGCTGCCGCACGCGCTGGCGGGAATGATCCCGAACATCCTGACGTACATTCTCAGCTTCATCATTGTCGGGTTGTACTGGATCTCGCATCACCAGATCCTCGGGATGATGGAAAAGATCAACCGGCCGATCATGTGGATGAACATCCTCGGGCTGATGACGGTGAGCTTCATCCCGTTTCCCGCGTCGCTGATCGGAGAATTCCCGATGGGAAGGCTGCCCGTCGTGTTTTACGGCTGCTCGCTGCTGACGGCGAACTTCACCGGCTTCATCGCATGGTATTACATGTCGCGCTGCCGGCAACTGCTGCGTCATGACGTTACACCGCAAATGATCCGCGCCATGAACCTGACCTTTCTTTCGGTGAACGTGGCTTACCTCGTCGCGATCGGCGTTGCGTTCCTGAGCGTGATCGCGAGCTACAGCATTTTCCTGCTGGTGATCCTCCTGCTGATCGTGCGGAAACCGTGGGAGAAGCATCATCATTCGCATAAGAGCGGGTGAGGGTTTTTCCTTTTCCGGGTTTCGGGTTGTTTTCGTTTTCCTTCCTGCACTTTGTGAAAATCTTTGTGTACTTCGTGGTTAAAACGGTTTCAAGTTTCAAGTTTCGGGTTGTCTTTGTTTTTCTTCGTGTACTTCGTGGTTAAAACGGTTTCAAGTTTCAAGTTTCGGGTTGTCTTTGTTTTTCTTCGTGTCCTTTGTGAAAACACTTTGTGTACTTCGTGGTTAAAACGGTTTCAAGTTTCGGGTTTCGGGTTGTCTTTGTTTTTCTTCGTGTCCTTTGTGAAAACACTTTGTGTTCTTCGTGGTTTTGACTTTTCAACTTTCCAACTTTTAACTTGAAACCAGGATGGTTATGAAAGGAGACGGAGAGACCAAACCAGCCCCGATTGAAGCGAGCTCCGCGAGCGGAAAGCGGGAAAGCAGGAAATGAGACGAGCCGGGGATGCGCTACAAGAAATGAGCAAATTATTCACAGCGAATGTTGGCGCTGCCGAAACCCGTAAATTCGCGGTATACAAGCGATTTACCAGTTATAATTCATCATTTATCATTTCAACGAAGTGAGCGAGAAATACCTTGAAGAACTGAACGAAGCGCAGCGGGCAGCGGTGGAATGCACGGAAGGTCCGGTGATGATCGTGGCGGGAGCGGGCTCCGGAAAAACGCGCGTGCTGACGTACCGCATTGCGCACCTGATCCGGAAAGGGATCGATCCGTTCAATATTCTTTCACTGACATTTACGAACAAGGCGGCGCGGGAGATGAAGGAACGCATCGGGAAGATCGTTTCGAAAAGCGAAGCGCGGAATTTGTGGATGGGAACGTTCCATTCCGTGTTTGCGCGCATCCTGCGGAATGAGGCGGAACGGCTGGGCTACCCGTCGAACTTCACCATTTACGACAGCGACGATTCGAAGAGCCTGATCAGAACGATCCTGAAAGAGCAGGGGCTGGACGAAAAAGTGTACAAGCCGGGACTCGTGCTGAGCCGGATCTCGTCGGCGAAGAACAACCTGATCTCGTCGCAGGCATACGCGCAGAATTCGAACATTACGGAAGAGGACCGGATGAGCGGGAAACCGAAGCTGGGACTGATCTATGATCTCTACCACCGCCGCTGCTTCAAGGCGGGCGCCATGGATTTCGACGACCTGCTTTTCAATACGAACGTGCTGCTGCGCGATTATCCCGACCTGCTGAACAAATACCAGGATAAGTTCCGCTACATCATGGTGGACGAGTACCAGGACACGAACTTTTCGCAGTACGTGATCGTGAAGCAGCTGGCGGCGAAATTCCAGAACATCTGCGTGGTGGGCGATGATGCGCAATCGATCTATGCGTTCCGCGGGGCGAACATCCAGAACATCCTGAACTTCGAGCGTGATTATCCCGAAATGCACACGTTCAAGCTGGAGCAGAATTACCGCAGCACGAAAAATATCGTGAATGCGGCGAATGCGATCATCAAGAACAACCGTGACCAGCTGGAAAAGAATGTGTGGACCGACAATCACGAAGGCGACAGGCTCCAGCTGATGAAAGCGCACACCGATAACGAGGAAGGGCAGATCGTCGCGCGGAACATCTTCGAAACGAAGATGAACAACCAGGCGCGGAACCGTGATTTCGCCATTCTATACCGCACGAATGCGCAGAGCCGTTCGATGGAAGAAGCGCTGCGCAAAATGAATATTCCGTACCGGATCTACGGCGGACTTTCTTTTTACCAGCGCAAGGAAGTGAAAGACCTCCTGGCGTATTACCGCCTCGCGATCAACCCGCACGATGAAGAAGCGTTCCGGCGCGTGATCAATTACCCGGCGCGGGGGATCGGCGATACGAGCGTCGACAAGCTGACGATCGCCGCGCGGGACAATGATGTAAGCCTCTGGACCGTTTGCGAGCATATTGCTGATTTTGGTATTGGCATCAACAGCGGAACCACGCAGCGCATCCAGGATTTTGTGACGATGATCCAAAGCTTCCGCGTGATGCTGCCGATTGAAAATGCGTACGATCTCGGCAATCATATTGCGAACACATCGGGGCTGATGCGCGAGCTGTACACGGACAAAACGCCGGAAGGCGTGAGCCGCTATGAGAACGTGCAGGAACTGCTCAACGGACTGAAGGAATTTTCCGATGGGGACGAAGCGCCGGCGATCGAGCTGATCGAGAATGATCCCGAGCTGGCGCGTATCGAGATCGAGCAGCAGGCAAAGCTGATGGCGGAAGCCGGTGAGGCGGAAGAAACACCGCGCACGCTCGACCAGTTCATGCAGGACATCGCGTTATTGACCGACGCGGATAAAAAGGAAAGCGAGGAAGACATGGACCGTGTTTCGCTGATGACTATCCACGCAGCGAAAGGCCTCGAATTTCCCTACGTTTTTATTGTCGGGCTGGAAGAGAATCTGTTTCCTTCACCGCTTTCGCTGAACTCCCGCTCAGACCTGGAAGAAGAACGCCGCCTGTTTTACGTTGCCGTCACACGTGCTGAAAAACGAGCTACGCTTTCGTATGCGGCGACGCGTTACCGCTGGGGAAATCTGACAACATGCGAGCCGAGCCGTTTCATCGAAGAGATCGATCCTAAGTTTATCGATTATGCGAACAGCGCCGCACGGAATGAATACAGCGAGTTCAACGAGCCTTCGTTCGGACTGAAAAAAACGCCGGGCGGAGAAAAAGAAGCGACGCAGGCTCTTCCCAAAAAGAAAAACCTCGTCAAGGCGAGCACCGCCAATTCCGCTCCCGCGCTCATCGACAACACGCACCTGAAAAACCTGCAGGTGGGAATGAGCGTTCGCCACGAAAGGTTCGGTACAGGTAAAGTGACGAACCTCGAAGGCAATTTCCCGAATACCAAAGCGACCGTCGTTTTCAGCGAAGCCGGGCAGAAACAGCTCCTGCTGAAATTCGCCAAGCTGGAAATTATAAATGAACAATAACGATTCCTGCTGATCATGAACCAGGCTGGAAATAGTACACTTCCTGATAGTACAGAAACGGGGCGGATAAAGATTCTCCACCTGAAGCGCTTCTGGAGCAAGTGTATTTCGAAAAAGAACAGGCTTATCCCGGGCGGCGCTTTCCAGGAAGAATGGCTGCTCGATCATGGCGTGCTCAACGCACTTGGCGTAAGCCTTGAAGACAGTCTCAGTTTTGTCTACAACAGCGATGCGGGTTTTGATGCGTTCGAAAACTGGATCATTGAAAAGAATAAGGGCAGCCTGGCGGAAGAAAAGATAAACAGCTTCAATTCGTTCTATCGCGGCGAAAAAGACGGGATCCCCGCTTCCGAAAAAATACTTAGTGATGCAGACCTGGATTTTTTTGAAAAGAACGGGTACGTGATTATCAGGCAGGCTGTAACGCCGGCGCAGTGCCGCGCGGCAGAAATGAAGGTGTGGGAGCATCTCGGGGCCGATCCGGATGATCCTTCCACCTGGTATGATCCGCATCCCGATCGCAAAGGGATCATGATCCAGCTTTTTCACGATGAAGCGCTGGAAGCTACAAGACGTTCGGAAAAGATCAGGCAGGCGTACGTCCATCTGTATGGACACGGCAGACTTTTGGTTACCACGGATCGTGTAAGCTTTAATCCGCCTGAAACAGGGAGCTGGACGTTTCCATGGCCCCACCTGCACTGGGATGTCCGCCTCGACAAACCCGTGGAATTCGGTCTCCAGGGACTGCTGTACCTCACGGATACGAAGGCAGAACAAGGCGCATTCAGGCTCGTGCCCGGATTTCAGCACAGGATAAATGAATGGCTGGCCTCGCTTCCCCCCGGTAGAGATCCGCAGAAGGAAAACCTCGAAGCGCTGGGGCCAAAACCCATCGCCGCCAATGCCGGTGATTTTATTATCTGGCATCATG
>DASTSF010000270.1:0-12541 GCA_035760825.1 Bacteroidia bacterium | reverse complement strand
GCTGCCGACCATTTCCGCTTCCGCCTCGATGGCAACTGTGTGTATGGGAATGCCGGATACATTGACATCGACAGGAGGAACGACTTATTCGTGGAGCTCGGGGGGAACTTCCGCCATGGAAATTGTCACGCCTTCTTCGGCAGCAACATATACGGTTACCGGAACGGATATGAACGGATGTTCCGGTTCGGCGATGGTAAGCGTAGCAGTAAATGCGCTGCCCGTTGTTGATCTCGGTCCGGATGTTACGCAATGCGGCGGTTCGGTAACGCTGGATGCGCAGAACGCAGGCTCCACTTATTCCTGGAGCGATGCGTCGGCTTCACAGATGCTTTCTGTTTCTGCCTCCGGAACGTATTACGTCGATGTAACGGATGCGAACGGTTGCATGAGCAGCGACACGGCCATGGTGACGATCAATTCCAACCCGGTTGTAAATCTCGGTCCGGACGTTACGCAATGTGGCGGCTCAGTTACGCTTGATGCGCAGAATGCAGGTTCCGCTTATTCCTGGAGCGACGCTTCCACGACGCAGACAATCTCCGTTTCTGTTTCCGGAACGTATTATGTGGATGTGACGGATACAAACGGCTGCACGGGCAGCGATACGGCGATGGTCACGATCAACCAGAACCCGACAGTGTCGGGAAGCGCAACGGCAACATCCGTTTGCGTGGACGATGCATCTGTTGCATTGACAGGAACACCTGCAGGCGGAACATGGTCCGGCACGGGTGTAACCGGGTCGACGTTCTCACCGGCAGCTGCCGGAACAGGAACGCAAACCGCAACTTACAGCTACACCGATGCGAACGGATGTTCCGGAAGCGGAACGGTGACGATCACGGTCAACGCATGCACCGGCGTCGCTGAAAATGTCGCGGCAAATGGCGTTAACGTATTCCCGAACCCGAACAACGGAACATTTACCGTTGCGGTGAATGCCAATGTGAATGAGCTTGTCATCGTGATCACGGACCTGCAGGGCCGCGTGGTTTATTCTTCGGCGGATGCCGGCGTGCAGGCGGGTTTCAGCAAACAGGTAAGCCTCGGCGCGCAGGCTTCCGGTTTGTATTTCATGCAGATCAGCGCAGACGGACGGCAGGTCACGGATAAGATCGCTGTTGAGAAATAATACTACCTGTGTGGTATGAAAACGGGAGACAAAGTCTCCCGTTTTTTTGTGCCCGTTTTTCAGGATGCTGTTTCCACCCAATCCCCGTGCTCGCGGATGAGATTCACCAGCGCTTCCACGGCATCGTTCTCGGGAATGTTTCGTTTCACCACTTCTTTGCCTTTGTACAGCGTAATTTTTCCCGGACCTGTTCCGACGTAACCGTAATCGGCATCGGCCATTTCACCCGGCCCGTTCACGATGCAGCCCATGATGCCGATCTTCACGCCTTTCAGGTGCGACGTGCGTTTGCGGATCTTATTGGTGGTTTCCTGCAGGTCGAAAAGAGTGCGCCCGCAGGAAGGGCAGGAGATGTATTCGGTTTTTGAAATGCGTGTTCGCGTAGCCTGCAGTATTCCGAACGCGGTTGAATTCACGACGTTCATCGCGAGCCCGCTCTTCGAGGAAAGCCAGGTTCCGTCGCCCATGCCGTCCAGCAGGAGTCCGCCGGTGTCGGTGGCGCTGAACAGGCGGAACGCATCTTCTCCTTCGGAAACGTATTTGCGCTTGATGATTACCGGGGTTTCGCAATTGCTTTCTTCGAGCAGCATGAATGCCCGCCGCAGCTCCGGCATGGCGTGCTCATTCGTGGTGTGCAGCACGATCACGGCTGTTTTGTCCGTGCTTATTTTTTGTATGAATTCTTCCGTAAGCGTTTTTATATCCGCCGCAACGAAATTCATCACCGCCGATCTTTTTTCGGCTTCGAAAAGCTCGTGCCCGCAGAAAACAGGATAACGCTGCGATGTATTTTCAAGCGTTTTCCATTTTTCGCTGTTGAGGATAACGCCGAGCGTGCCGGGGATCTCGAAATCGATGTCGTTATCGCCCGTGTAAATAAGATCGCAGGCCTGGTCGGTGATGTTCCATTTGTCGAGCGGAACGGAGTAGTGGTAGCCGGCGGGAAAAAGGGACGCCCGTGTAAGCTTTTCCTTCCCGGCAAGATCTGCAACGACGCGCGGAACGTTGTGTCCGCCGACATTCGCTACGCTTTCCGTTTTCCGCCTGCTGTAATCGTAAGGAGAATACGGCAGCACGATCTTTCCTTCGCGCGTTTCAATTGCTGTGATCGCGTGATGACCGCTTCGTTTCGCATAACGGTCAACGAGCATTTTCGCTACCGGAATTTCCGCTTCCGGTTCTTCGGTCAGCGAAACCCGCACAGTGTCGCCGAGTCCGTCTTCGAGCAGCGTGCCGATCCCGGCGGCGGATTTTATTCTTCCGTCTTCCCCGTCGCCGGCTTCCGTTACACCGAGATGCAGCGGGTAATTCATTCCGGCCTGCATCATGTGCTGCACGAGCAGGCGGTACGCCTGGATCATCACCTGCGGGTTGCTCGCTTTCATGGAAAGCACGATGTCGCGGTAATTTTCAGCTTCGCAGATGCGCAGGAATTCCATAGCGCTCTCCACCATGCCCAGCGGTGTATCGCCGTAACGGGAGAGAATGCGGTCGCTCAGTGAACCGTGGTTCGTGCCGATGCGCATCGCTGTTCCGTATTCTTTGCAAACTTTTACCAGCGGGAGGAAACGTGTTCGAATGCGCTCGAGCTCGGAATTATATTCCGCATCGGAATAATCGATGTGCTCGAATTTTTTCTTGTCGGCGTAATTGCCGGGATTCACGCGCACTTTCTCCACGATGCGCGCAGCCAGTTCGGCGGCGTTCGGGGTGAAATGGATATCGGCGATGAGCGGCGTTTTGTAACCGCGGTTACGAAGCTCTTTTTTGATGCTCTCCAGGTTCTGCGCTTCCTTCAGGCTTGGCGCTGTGATGCGCACGTATTCGCAGCCGGCCTCGATCATGCGGATGGATTGCTCCACCGTCGCTTTCGTGTCGAGCGTGTCGGTGGTTGTCATCGACTGCACGCGGATGGGAAGGTCACCACCGAGCGGCACATCGCCGATGTTCACCACGCGGGTTTTCCAGCGGACGTATTCCGTCATGCTGGCGCAATAGGGATCGAGTGATTGCATGCAGGTACAAAGATACTGAGTCCTCTTCCAAATCAACCGCCCCTGCCTGCCCGGGCGCGAGTCGAGGACGACAGGTCATGACAGGTACAATTTAAAGTCTGCCCACTCCAAACGAGAAATGAGGCCCCGCATCAGTATGAATACCCTGTCTGTCCGAGCGCGAGTCGAGGACGACAGGTATGATTTACGACTTAAAGTCTGCCCACTCCAAACGAGAAATGAGGCCCCGCATCAGTCTGAATACCCTGTCTGTCCGAGCGCGAGTCGAGGACGACAGGATGGAAATGGCCAACGTCAAGGGCAAAGAAGAAGTCATGTGAGATGAATTCCTGCGGTAGGAATCAAAACAGCGCGTATTGCATGGGGAAACAGTTTTTCCGGGTCTCTTTTCATCATTAAACTCCGGCGGCAACGATCTAATTGTCCCGTAATATGAATTGAATGTAAATTTGCCCTTCAACCCAAAACCCGATGAAAAAACTTTTCCTCTTCCTCGCCGTGTGCTTTACGTACGCCCGTGCGCAGGCAGCCTGCCAGGCTGCATTCACCTATACGCAGAGTGCAGGCACATTCAATTTTACCGATGCGTCGACTACAACATCCGGCAGCGTTTCGCAATGGCTGTGGACATTCGGCGACAATTCGCTCCCGTCCTCGCAGCAGAATCCTTCACACACGTACGCTGCCTGCGGCTACTACATCGTTACGCTGAATATTTTCACCAGCTCGTTCTGCACCTCGAGCATCAGCGACACGGTTCTCGTCACTTCGGGTTTCACCGGTTCGTTCACCGCAACGGTCGACACGACCACGGGCAATGTGCAGTTCAACGCGCAGCCGGCTTCTTCGCACGCCATCTATAACTGGGATTTCGGCGACGCATCGACGGGAACAGGCGTAGCGCCCACGCACCTGTATGCGCCCGGCACGTACACCGTATGCGTGGCGATGGCCGATACCGACGGAATCTGTTCCGACACCGTCTGCAACGTGATCACTGTTTACGTTGCGCCGACGAACTGCAGCGCTACGTTCACCAACACACCGATCGGAACGGGAAATGAATCGTTCACCGCAACACCTTTCAATCTCGGGTGGACGTATTCCTGGGATTACGGCGACAGCAACACCGGGAATGGGTTTTTCTCCACGCACCAGTACCTTGCTTCGGGAACGTACACGGTTTGCCTCACTGTCACCGATTCCGCCAACAACTGCACGAGCAATTTCTGCGATACGGTGAACATCGCTTTTCCTACTTCATGTCCGCCATCGTTCACTGCGAACGGACTGAACGGAACGTACATTTTCACTGCATCGCCGCTGAGCATACAGAACACCTATTCCTGGGATTTCGGTGACGGTTCACCTGCAGGAAGCGGTGTTGTGGCCAATCATACGTACACGACGGCAGGAACATATACGGTCTGCCTCACGATGACGACACAGGGCGGTTGCGTGGGAGTAACGTGCGATACGATCACGGTGGTAACTGGCGTGGACGAAAGCAGCCTTTTGCCGGGTTCCGCGCTTTTCCCCAATCCCGCGGACCAGGACATAATGGTCAGCTACACGTTGTCTTCTTCTGCGAATGTGCAGCTGCAGGTATTCGATCTTTCGGGACGCGTCCTGTGGTCGGCGGATAAAGGTTCGCAGGCCGGCGCGCAACGTTCGGATGTAGATGTTTCTTCGCTGGCGCCGGGCGTTTATTTCTTCGGCATCACCGCGAACGGGCAGCGGACCATCCTGAAATTCGTGAAGAGCTGAGACGATCACCCGTGGCTTTTTTCACGAAGCGGCATTTCCCGGCTTGCGCATTTTTATCCAGCCGTTGAGGAAAACGGTGGAAAGGATGATGGCCGCGCCGAGGTAAAACCAGGGCGTGAGCTGCTTGTCTTCGTGGAAAATGAAGTAAGCGAAAATGATCCCGTACACCGTTTCCAGGTTCAGCGTAAGTGAAACGGTATAGGGCGAAATGGTCTTAAGGATGTAAAGGCTGATAAGGAACGGCAGCGATGTGCATACGAGGCCGAGCAGCAGCATGTAAAAAAGATCTTCCCCCGACATCGCCAGCAGGGGTCCTGGAAAAGGATGAAAAAGCAGGACGTAAACGGTCATCCCCGCAAAGCCCCCGGCCATTTCATAGAGCGAGATCAGCGTTCCGTCGTGGCCTTTTTTTACCATGTAGCCATTTACCACGCCGAAAAAAGAAGAAGTGAGCGCAGCCAGCACGCCGAGCACAATGCCGATGGAAAAATGCGTTTCCACGCCGAAAATGATCAGCAGCGCGATCACGACCATCAAGCCGAAAATGATTTCGTAGAGGCTTATTTTCCGTTTGAAAAAAACGGGCTCGATGAACGATGTGAACAGCGACCCGGTGGAAAAGCACGCCAGCGTGATGGAAACGTTGCTTTCCTTGATGGAGGCGTAAAAGCAGATCCAGTGCAGCGCCACGATAAGGCCCACACCGAAATATTTCACGAGGTTCGACGGCTTTTCGGCGACGGGTTTCCGGGCAATGAGCAGGTAAGCAAGAATGCCTCCGAGGGCGATCGGTATCCGCAGCCAGACCAGCTTGATCGCCGGCAGCGTGATCTGCTTGCCGAGTATGGCCGTCCATCCCCAGATAAATACAATAAAATGAAGTAGAAAATAGTTCCTGCGGCCTGGCGTCACAAAAAGCGGATTGAGCGGGCCAAAGTTACGCTAATTCATCCCCGGCCGCATGTAACGCTGGACAGGTAAGATTTTTTAAAGTTGATTTGGTGAAAAAAAAAACCTGTTTCATTTTTGTACCGGTATCTGCCTCATGAAAAACCTGAAAACCATACTCATTCTCGCGGCCCTCCTGCCTTTGCAGGTGAAGTCGCAGACATGCAGCGGAGACTACCAGTGGCTGGTCAACGGCCTCGGGGTTTCGTTTTATGGCAACACGACACCCGATATCACCAATGTGATCTGGGATTTCGGCGACGGGAACTGGGACAATACGAATTCACTCAACACGTCTCACACCTATGCCGCTCCCGGGATCTACCACGCCTGCATCCAGTATTACAATACTGCACAGGGATGCGGCGACAGCACATGCCATACGATCGTGATCGATTCCTGCTACGGCTCGATGAATTATTCCGTCAACGGGCTCACGGTGCAGTTTACAGGATCCGCGAGCGCGGGCGGACCGAACACGGTTTACGCATGGGATTTCGGCGACTCCAATTCTTCGTATGCGCAGAACCCGTCGCATACGTATGCATCCGCGGGAACGTACACGGTTTGTTTCGCGTTTTACGATAGCTCGTCAGGCTGTGCCGACAGCGTCTGCGAGCCGGTCTCCGTCGGAGGAGGATGTTACGCGCAGTTCACCTCGGTTGATTCCATGGGCTATGCGTTCTTCGTCAACCAGTCTTCGCCGGGCAGTGCCGGAATGTATGTCTGGTATTTTGGCGATGGCGGATATTCCACCGCGTACAATCCTTCTTACCAGTATTCATATCCCGGTACCTACCAGGTTTGCCTCGAGGCTTTTGATTCGCTGCAGAACTTCTGCGATTCCACGTGTCATTACATCACTGTCAATAATGTGTCTTCCGTGAACGAAGAAACTATCGTGCGGAATTCATTGCTGCTGTCGCCCAATCCGGCGGATGAAGATCTCCGTATATCGTGGAACCAGGCAGCCGATGCAGATGTACAGATAGCGGTCCTCGACCTTGCCGGAAGAACGGTGATCACACCGGTGATGGTCCGCGGCGGAAGAGGCGTCAACACGAAAGAGATTTCAACCCGCGGACTTGCAGCGGGAATGTATATGCTTCGCATCGATGCGGGAAACCAGACCGGGAACAGCCCGCTCGTCGTGACGCACAAGGAATAACACCGACAATTCATCTTGCCTCCTCCCCCAATTTTCGTGTGTTTCTGGGGGAAATTCCGGGAGGACGCCGACGGGAGACGGCGTCCTTCTTTTTTTACCCTTTACGCCTCCGGTGAAGCGTATCTTTGCAGGCATGTCCGCGCTCCCGGTTTATCTCGATTACAATTCCACCGCGCCGGTGGATGAACGTGTGCTGGATGCGATGCTGCCTTTTTTCAGGAAACAGTTCGGCAACGCGGCCAGCCGCACGCATGCATACGGGTGGGCGGCAGCGAAAGCCGTGGATATCGCACGCGCGCAGGTGGCGCATCTTCTCGGTGCGGAAGAAAACGAGATCATTTTCACTTCCGGCTCCACCGAAGCGATCAACCTCGCGATCAAAGGAGCCTGCGCCGCTTATGCAACGAAAGGAAAGCACATCCTGGTGTCGGCCACGGAACACAAAGCGGTGCTCGATACGTGCAGCTTCCTCGAGCGCGCAGGTGCGGAGATCACCCGTATCCCGGTCGACCGCGAAGGCATCATCGATCTTGATTTTCTGAAAAAAAATATCCGCCGCGATACGATACTGGTCTGCGTCATGACGGCGAACAATGAAACGGGGACGATACAGCCGGTGGATGAGATCGCCGCGATCGTGCACGAGGCGGGTTCTGTTTTTTTCAGCGATACAACGCAGGCCCTGGGAAAAATGAATGTTCACGTGAATGAAGCCGGGATCGACCTGTGCTGCATTTCCGCGCACAAGATCTGCGGACCGAAAGGTGCAGGCGCATTGTTCGTGCGGAGAAAAGATCCGCGCGTTTCGCTGGTGGCGCAGATGCACGGCGGCGGTCATGAAAGAGGGTTGCGTTCGGGAACGCTCAATGTTCCCGGTATCGTGGGACTCGGCAAAGCGGCGGAGATCGCGGCAGCGGAAGGATGGGACGATGCGCAGCGGCTTTCGGTTCTTCGAACGGAGCTCGAGCAGAAAATAATAAGCTGCGGAACTGTTTTCGTGAACGGAAGCGTGAAAGACCGCTTGCCCAATACGACGAATCTTCGCATAACCGGGGTAAAAGCTGCTGAGCTGATCGCGAAGCTGCCGTTGCTCGCCTTTTCGGCAGGCTCTGCGTGCACATCAGCCATTCCGGAACCTTCACATGTGCTGAAAGCGATGGGCCTCTCCGGGGAGGAATCGCATGCCTCCATCCGTCTCAGCATTGGAAAATTCACGACGGATGAAGAGATCGCGAAAGCGGGAGAGCTGCTCTGTAACCAAATCAACGCGCTGCGTTATAGCTGACGGAGGAACTACCCTGTTTTACCGGCGGATACCGGCCCGCATCAACGGCCTGTTGTTCATTTCTCCTGATAAAACGCTGACCCGGCGGAAACATTTCAGATAGTTTTGTAAATCCCGAAAAAGAAATCACCGCATTGATCCGTTAGTACTACATGAAGCGCATTCTCCTGTTCGTTTTCCTGTTTTCTTACTTTTTTGCGCATGCGCAGGTCGTCCCGGTTTACCAGGATGATGATCCGAAATCGAAGAAAACCTACAAGCCCAAATCACCCAAGCCGGCGAAGGTCATTACCTATTACGACGATAAAACAAAAAAGCAGAAGAAAAGCGAGGAGTACTGGCTCAACGGGAAAAAGCAGGGCAAATGCTATTACTATTATCCCGACGGGAAAATGGAAAAGAACGGGGCGTACAAGATGGACAAGGAGGACAGTCTCTGGACATTCTATTACGCCAACGGCAACAAAAAAGCGGAAGAACATTATTTCGAAGGAACGCGAAGCGGCCCGGCGCAGTATTGGTACAACAGCGGCCAGGTCGCTCTTACGTGCAAGTACGCGGAAAATCTTCCCGACAGCGTGTGGACGACCTACTACGAGAACGGCCAGGTGAAAAGCATCGAAACCTATTCCGTTGCAATGGTCGGCTTCAACCTCGTATCATACAAGAACGGGCATTTCAAATATTTCAACGATAACGGGAAACCGAACAGCGAAGGTTATTATGTCAACGATACGCTGAACGGAACGTTCACCACGTGGTTTCCGAACGGCACCAAAAAAGCCGAAGGGAATTTTTCGAAAGGCGTGAAGAGCGGCAAGTGGATGGAGTGGAACGACAAGGGAACGCTTCTCCTCGAAAGCGATTACCGCGACAGCACGGCCTACATCATGAACATGTGGAGCGAGGACGGAAAGCAGGTGGTGAAAGATGGCTACGGAAAAATAACGCTGGTGTACGACAACGGCGCTACGCGCTGTATCGGGCTTTACCGCGGCGGACTGAAAGACAGCGCATGGACGTTCTGGAAAGACAACGGGAAGCTCGACTTCAGGGACGAATACAAAGGCGGTAAGCGCAACGGGAAATCCGTTCACTGGTACGATGACGGGAAAGTGAGCATCGACGGCGAATACGCCGACGACAAAAAAACCGGCACGTGGACATGGTACAAGGACAGCGGAAAATTATATATGCAGGGCGAGTTCAGCGACGACATGCGTAACGGCCACTGGCAATACTGGTTCGATGACAAGGACACGCTCGAGGAAGAAGGCTGGTACAAAAACGACAAGGAAGACAGCCTCTGGAATTTCTGGTATCCCGGCGGGCAGAAATACAAAACGGGAACGTTCAAAGACGGCAAGAAGAACGGCTTCTGGACTTTCTGGTTCGAGAACGGGCAGAAGCTCCAGGAAGGGAATTACGTCGACAACCTGAACGACGGCGACTGGATCTCGTGGTACGACAACGGGCAGGTCAAGGACCAGGGCTCATTTGCAAAAGCACTGATGATCGGGAAATGGGAAGGCTGGTATTACAACGGCAAGCAGAATTATTCCGGGAATTACAAGGACGGTGTGAAGGAAGGTCAGTGGACGTACTGGTGGGATAACGGCAAATTGCACGAAAAAGGCAAATACAGGGACGGGCGGAAGGAAGGCCAGTGGACCACTTGGTTTGTAACAGGCTTTGTCGACCAGACCGGCGGCTATCATCTCGATAAAAAAGACGGGCGCTGGAAGTTTTTCTACGAAACCGGGAGCGTGAAAACGGTCACCGTTTATAAAATGGGAAACCTCTGCGGCAAGACGGTCAATTATTACGTGGAAGGCAACAAGGAAAGCATTACGCGGAATAAGATATACAAGCAGAAGGATTATGTGCTTACAAAAGCGAACGGGAAGAAGGTGTACAAGAAACGCGATGTCAGCAAGCCGAACGGTACGTGGATCTATTACGATACGGATGGGAAGGTGCTTTACCGTGTTAAGTATAAGAAGGGCGTGAAAGTCGGCTGACCCGGGCAAAAAAAAATCCCGCATCGCTGCGGGACTTTTCATGGGTTTGTTCACGTCGGACTCATGAGGTTTTCTTTCTAAGCTTTCTGAAATGCGGGTCGTTCATGTGATCGAAGTGGCGCCTTTGACCATGCGGTGCATGATGTATGTCGGCATTCTTGGATTGTCCTCCTCCGAAGAACCATGCGATCAGTATTATGACCACAATCCCCGCAATGCACAGCAGAATTTCGCCGGCAGTGGTGCCGGTGCTGCTATCGCTGGTTTGCTGGGACGATTCATCAGCGAGTAGAACATTTCCCTGCAGTAAAAGAACTGCAAAAAGGAACCCTTTCCAGAGGTTCCCCACCCTCTTTCCTTTTTCCGGTTTCATGATAAGTAGTTTTATGGGTTTTAAACAAACTATCTATGCATGCCCTTTGGGGAGAACAAAAGCATATACTCTTAAAGAACGAATTCGTCGACAAAAATAAGACGTTTGCCTGAGATATTTACGCATTTGTCCTGTTAATGTTTCGTTAAACGCACTTGTTTTTCAACAAAAACCTGTTTATATTTGCACGCTGTTAGTAAGTACGTATAGATCAGGGGACGAGAGTCCCCTGTTTTTTTCAATGATTGCCAGGGATACCATTCTGCAGCTCGCGAACGATTGGCTCGCAAACCCGGATAGCAACCGAAACGGAAGCTACCTGGTCGATGTCGGCGTAAGCGCAGGCAATAAGATAACGGTCGTCCTCGACAACCTCGAAGGCACTTCTATCAGCGAATGCGTGGACATGAGCCGTTGGATAGAGAAGCATCTCGACAGGGATGCGGAAGACTTCTCGCTGGAAGTCACTTCCCCCGGTCTCGATCAGCCGTTCCGCGTATTCCGGCAGTATGAAAAAAATCTCGGCCGTGAAGTGGAAGTGAAACTGATGAACGGGCAGAAAGTGAACGGAAAGCTGGTGCGTGCGGCAGCTGAACATATCGAGGTCGAACAAAGCACGCATGAACGCATTGAAGGAAAAAAAGGAAGACACCTTGTCACCAAAAGCATCTCGCTTCCTTTTTCCGAAATAAAAGAAACACGAATCGTAATCAAATTCTGAAAATCCGATCTACCAACTGTAAAAATGGAAAACCTGAACCTCATCGAATCCTTCTCGGAATTCAAAGAGACCAAGAACATCGACAGGGCCATGCTCATGAGCATTCTCGAAGATGTATTCAGAAGCCTGATCCGTAAAAAATACGGAAGTGATGAAAACTTCGATTTCATCGTCAACCCTGAACGGGGCGACCTCGAGATCTGGCGCAACCGCGAGATCGTGGATGACGAATTCGCCGAAGACAGCTTTGATTACGATCCCAACAAGCACATCAGCCTTTCCGATGCGCGCAAGATCGAACCCGATTTCGAAATAGGCGAGCAGGTCACCGACCGCATCATGCTCGATGATTTCGGGCGCCGCTCGGTGCTCGCGATCCGCCAGAACCTCGTTTCCCGCGTGCTCGATCTCGAGAAGGACGCCATCTACCGCAAATACAAGGAGCGCGTTGGCGATGTCATCACCGGCGAAGTTTACCAGGTGTGGAAAAAAGAAACCATGGTGCTCGACGATGAAGGGAACGAACTTATTCTTCCCAAGAGCGAGCAGATCCCGGGCGACTTCTTCAAAAAAGGCGACACGGTCCGCGCTGTCGTTTCCAAAGTCGATATGCGCAACAACACGCCGGTCATCATTCTTTCCCGCACGTCTCCTTCTTTCCTCGAAAAGCTTTTCGAAATGGAAGTTCCGGAGATCTACGACGGGCTTATCACGATCAAGAAAATCGTACGCGAACCCGGCGAACGCGCAAAGGTGGCGGTGGAATCTTACGACGACCGCATCGACCCGGTTGGCGCCTGCGTGGGGATGAAAGGTTCCCGCATCCACGGCATCGTCCGCGAGCTGCGCAACGAGAATATCGACGTGATCAATTACACGGCCAATTCGCAGCTGCTTATCCAGCGTGCGCTCAGTCCCGCGAAGATCACTTCCATCAAGCTGGATGAAGAAAGCAAACGCGCGGAAGTTTACCTCAAGCCCGACCAGGTTTCGCTGGCCATCGGCAAGGGCGGACACAACATCCGTCTCGCCGGGCGGCTGACCGGTTACGAGATCGACGTTTACCGCGATACAGATGAAGACGTGGAAGACGTGAAGCTCGACGAGT
>DASTSF010000269.1:0-11489 GCA_035760825.1 Bacteroidia bacterium | reverse complement strand
GAGATTGCGGACCTGGGCACGGATTCGCTGAGAAGGATAGTGGTGTACGACCGGTTCATCGTCTGCGTGAAGGATGAACGGTTCGGCTGCGTTGATTATTCCGGCCGCACGGTCGTTCCTTTCCTGTATGACGCGCTTGCTTACGACGAGCAGTATAGCGAATTCATATTTTGGGAAAACGGCCTGACCGGGCTGATGGATTCCACGGGAAAAAAACTCACGGAAGCGAGGTTTGATTTCATTCGTCCTTTCTGCGGAAATTTTGCGGAAGTGAATGACAACTCCAATAATAAGCGGAACACAAACAACCTGCTTTCACGCGAAGGTGATCTCCTGTTTCCGCCGGGACAATATGATTCGCTGTACATGATCTGGCATAATTACCCGGGCTGGGATCCCGGCCGCGACGGTTATCTCGTCGTCAATCCAAGGCACGGGCACGGTGTTGTTTCAGGCAGCGGTAAGCTCATTGTTCCGGATACGTTCCTCGCTGTCTGTGCAAGCGGAGACGGTTACGCTGCCTATACGCGGTTCTACTGGTTCCTGTTTGATTCTGCGGGGCGACAGGTGGGAAATGAAAGAGTCAAACCACCGGTCATCGGCTGGCGCGAGATGGAGCGTCCCGTGTACAAAATCGGTAACGTATTTGCAGACAGCAAAGGCCAGGTGCTGATCACCGGCGATTACGACGGGACACTTGACGAGTACGATTACATCTATCCCTTCTATTATGATAATTACATCCGCTACCGCCGTCCTTCTTCCGGCGACAGCGAGGTGTTCATGATCCGGCACAAGGACAAGCTCATCGACGTGTACACGATGTCGGGAAAAAAACTCGACGGGATTTCCGGCAGGGCGGCGTATCTCACCCGGTTCGACAGGCGCATGGATAATTTTATTTTCGGCGATGCCGGCGCGTATTACGGGAAAGACCAGCGACTGTATGGATTGATGGACAGCACGGGCCGCGTGATACTTCCGAAGGTTTACCGGCGTATCTCCACCGACGTAACGGATTCAACAAGGCTCATTGCGATCGATTCAACCGGCAGTATGCTGTATTTCGATTTCCATGGAAACCCGGTGGACCCGCCGCTGTACAGCCAGGTGTATTACCCGGAACTGAAATCCGGTTTGCTCCTTCGTGCAGTGAACGGAAAATACGGGTTGACCGATAAGAGCGGGAAAGTGATCGTTCCGTTCGTGTATGATGAGCTGGTGGAACTGGATCCGGGATATTTTTGCTACAAACGCGACGGGAAATTCGGACTGCTCCGCGCAGACGGAACGGTCATCACGCCGCCGCGTTATTCAGCGCCGCTGCAGGCAACAACTCATTCCCGGCTGTTTTTTATTTACAACGAAGGCTTCATCGACATTTACGGAAGAGAGTACTGGAAAAACTGATCGCTCTTCTGCCTGCCCGCGCAACCTGCGAAAGCGCTTACCAGCAATACTTGTTTTCCTCCAGCATCTTCGCGGCGATCCGCCTGCGCGATTCTTTCGAATTGAATACCTCGACTTTTGTGAAGCGTCGCAATCCCATCAGCATCATGCGCTGCTCGTCGCCTTCGGCGAAGCTGTTGATCGCGTCTTTCCCCGCTTTGTGGATGCGGTCCGCGGCGTCGTAGATGAATGTGCGCAGGATGTCGAGCTGCACGGCGCAATTCTCTTCGCCGTTCCTGCTGACGAGTTTTTCGACGCGCAGCTGCAGTGATTCCGCTGTGTACAGGTCGATGAGCATGTCGGAAATGTTCATCAGCACTTCCTGCTCCTTGGCGAGCTGCATCATCAGCTTTTGCACGGCCGCGCCCGCGACAAGCAGGATCGCTTTTTTGAACTGCTGCAACGTTTTTTTCTCGGCGGCGAAGAGCGTCGTGTCCGGCGCGCCGAAATCGGGGATCGCCATCAGCTCGCCTGCGACTTTCTGCGCAGGACCCATGAGGTCGAGCTCACCTTTCATCGCGCGTTTCAGCAGCATGTCGACAATGAGCATGCGGTTGATCTCGTTCGTGCCTTCGAAAATGCGGTTGATGCGCGCATCGCGGTACGCGCGTTCCATCGGCGCTTCGGCTGAATAGCCCATGCCGCCGTAGATCTGCACGCCCTCATCGACGGCGTAGTTCAGCACTTCGCTGCCGTTCACTTTCAGTATCGCGGCTTCCGCGGCGAACTGCTCGGTGCCTTTCAGCTTCGCTTTTTCGAACTCCATTCCGCCGGCCTGCAGGGCTTTGATCGCGTCGTCGATGCTTTGCGTCGCGCGGTAGAGCGTCGACTCGAGCGCGTAAATGCGGATGGCCATTTCTGCAAGCTTGTGGCGGATCGCGCCGTATTTTGCGATGGGCCGCCCGAACTGCTGCCGCTCATTCGCGTACTGTGTTGCGACGGAACAAACGCGTTTCGATGCGCCCAGTGCCGCGCCCGCGAGCTTCATGCGGCCCACGTTGAGGATGTTCACCGCGATCCTGAACCCGTTGCCGCGTTCCGACAAAAGATTTTCCACGGGAACTTTGCAGTCGTTGAAAAACACCTGGCGCGTGGAGCTGCCTTTGATGCCCATCTTGTGCTCTTCCGGGTTCAGCGTAACACCGCCGAAGCTTTTTTCCACGATGAACGCGCTGAGGTTTTCGTCGTCGTCAATCTTCGCGAACACGATGAAAATTTCTGCGAAGCCTGAATTCGTGATCCACATTTTCTGCCCGTTGATCACATAATGTTTTCCGTCGGGTGAAAGCACCGCTTTCGTCTTCCCGGAATTCGCATCGGAACCTGCGCCCGGCTCGGTGAGGCAGTAGCACGCTTTCCATTCCCCGTTCGCCAGCTTCGGAATGTATTTTTTCTTCTGCGCATCGTTGCCGTAATACAGGATGGGCAGCGTCCCGATCCCCGTGTGCGCCGCAATGGCGACTGCGAAGGAATGTCCCGCGCCGAGCATTTCCGTTGTCAGCATCGACGTTTTGAAATCTTTTCCGAAGCCCCCGTACTCCTCGGGCACCGAAATGCCGAGGAGTCCGAGCGCAGCGGCTTTGTCGAGCAGTGAAACCATCAGTCCTTCTTCCTGCTGATCGATGCGGTCGAGGTTCGGGAAGACTTCCTGCTGGAGGAAATCGTTGCACGACTGTGCGATCATCTTCGATTCTTCATCCCATTCTTCGGGAATGAAAATGTCTGCGGCGTTCGTTTCGCGGATGAGGAATTCTCCTCCTTTGATGGCATTGCTCATAAAAAGCGTTTTTTAAGTGGTAGACGTTGGATTGTTTTCGTCGTCACCGTACCATTTGATCTTTCTCGAAAGATACATCAGTACGATCAGGATCAGGAACAGTGCGACGGAACCGACGAGCAGGGCGTAATCTTCCAGCTGGATGATGACGAACATAAACCCGTACATCAGCAGCAGGGAAGTTCCCATGACGGCGGTCGGTAATTTTTTACGGAAAATGGCGCCCGAATACGAAGTGATCGCGAGCAGCGTAAGCGAAGCGGCGGTCCAGTAGGCGAAGTTGAACACCATGTGCTCGGAGAACGACAGCAGCAGCAGGTAGAACACGCAGATGCTGAGCCCGACGAGAATGTACTGGAACGGGTGGATGCGCAGTTTCTGCATGACTTCCACGAAGAAATAAATGAGGAACGTAAGACCGATGAGCATGATGGCGTATTTCGACGCACGTGATGATTTCGTGTAATGATCTACCGGCACCATCAGCTCCACGCCGAAACGCGAATCCGCCGTGTTGTACGCATTGTCGACCCACGCCTGCGGGTAATTGCGGTTGAGGTGCAGCACTTTCCAGTCGGCGACGAAACCGTTCGTGTTGATGTTGTGCGTATCGGGAAGGAATGCGCCGGAAAAACTCGGCGAAGCCCACGTAGAAGTAAGATGGACCTTCGTTGTTTTTCCCAGCGGCTCGAAGTTGAGGTTTTTGCTTCCGTCGAGGTCGAGGTCGAACGAGAACGGGATTTCAGCGCCGGGAACCGTGTCGGTGTGCGCGAAAGCAACGGGACAGCTTACGCCCGTGGAAGAGCTGTAACCGTCCGTTCCTGTCGAGATGCCGGGATTGCACGAATAAGACGCGTCACGCCACTTGAAATTCACGCCATCGCGTATGCCGCGCATGTCATCCACGCCGATCCCTACGAAGGCCCGGTCCCACATGATCTTCTTCGCATCGATCTTCATCTCTTCGTAATCGGGGATCTTCATTTTCCCGGTTACGGAAAGGGCGGAGCTGTATACCACGACTTCATAAATGCCGCGGTAACGTTTTTCCGGAACGACTTTCCCGGAAATGCTGAGTTCTTCCGGAAGCACTTTCAGGTAGGCAGTGTAATCAGAGCCGCCGGAACTCGTCGCGATGAACGGAACATACAGCACGGGCCCGCTCACGTTCTGCGGGTTGCTCCATTTCTGTGAAACTTCGTTCACCGCCTCCTCGTTCATGTTCTGGCGGTCATAGATCAGCCACTGCAGAAGTCCCCAGGGAACAACGAGGATGAGGACGAGCAATGCAATGACGAGCAGCTTTACGGTAATGGAAGGATTTTCCTTTTTCGGCTTCTGGGGAAGCTGGAAAGGGACCTGTGGAACGGGAGGTTGTTGCGGAGGAGTCATGGCGTTTTTGTTTTTGAAGTGAATAGATCAAACCGCTGACAAACGTCACGATGGAAACCGTTATTGGTTGTGTTAACACAATTTGTAAAACAGGTTTTCATCTTTTTGTCATTGGCTGACCGGTTCAAAAATACCCGCTGCGCTCCGCAGGATGTTGCCGCTCGTGATAAAGGTTGTTTTTCTTTTTCTGTGTATGCTGTTTCCTGAATATCTGTAAACACATCACGGGTTTCACATCATCTCAAATATCCCCGCCGCTCCCTGTCCTGTTCCCACGCACATCGTCACCATTCCGTATTTCTTTTTTCTTGCTTTGAGCTCGTTCAGCACCTGCACGGTAAGTTTTGCACCGGTGCAGCCGAGCGGGTGTCCCAGCGCGATCGCGCCTCCGTTCACGTTGAGGATGTCCGGGTTGATCTTCAGCTCACGCTGCACCGCGATCGATTGTGATGCGAACGCTTCGTTCAGCTCGATAAGATCAATGTCGCCGAGCTTCATGCCTGCTTTCGCCAGCGCTTTAGGAATCGCGTGCACAGGACCGATGCCCATGATGCGCGGAGGAACGCCGGCTGCAGCATAGCTCACGAGCCGCGCGACCGGCTGCACGTTCAGCGCTTTCAGCATTTTTTCGCTGACGATAATGACAAACGCTGCACCGTCGGATGTTTGCGAAGAATTCCCTGCGGTCACGCTGCCGCCTTCGGCAAAAACCGGTTTCAGCTTCGCGAGCGCTTCCGCGTTCGTATCCGCGCGCGGACCTTCATCGGTGTCGACAATGTATTCACGCGACTGCCGCTTGTTCTTTTCGTCGAGGAAAATTTCCTTCACGGTCACCGGTGCGATGCCGCTTCTGAATTTTCCTTCTTTGATCGCGCTGATCGCTTTCAGGTGCGATGAAAGCGCAAACGCATCCTGGTCCTCGCGTGAAACGTTGTATTCGTTCGCGACAGCTTCCGCGGTAAGGCCCATTCCCCAATACCAGTCGGGATGGTTGGCGGCGATATCCGTATTCGGGATCACGCGCCAGCCGCCCATGGGAATAAGGCTCATCGATTCCACGCCGCCGGCGATGATGCAGTCGGCAAGCCCGGCGTGAATTTTCGACGCGGCGATCGCGATGGTCTCGAGACCCGATGAACAGTAACGGTTCACCGTCATGCCGGGAACTTTATCCGTGTCGAGCGCCAGCAGCGAGATCAGCCGGCCTACGTTGAGTCCCTGCTCGGCTTCCGGCATCGCATTCCCGACAATGACGTCGTCGATCTGTTCTTTGTCGAGGTTCGGCACCTGCGCCACGACCTGTCGGATCACCTGTGTGGCGAGATCGTCAGGACGGAGAAAACGGAACAAGCCGCGCGGAGCTTTTCCTACTGCGGAGCGAAGACCTGCTATGATGTATGCGTTCATGGTATCAATATTTTACAGTCAGACTGAGTGTTTTTCATTGCGCTTGCCGTCTTCGACATGTTTCACTGCTCAGCCTGACAAGCGCAATGAAAAATGTACCGAGGGCTGACTGTTTAATTCCTCAGCACTTTTCCCCCCGTCAGAATACTTTGCATTCTTTCCAGTGTTTTCCGTTCTCCGCACAGCGACAAAAACGCTTCGCGTTCGAGGTCGAGCAGGTATTGCTCGCTTACGAGTGCGGGTTGCGACAAATCGCCGCCGCACATCACCCACGCGAGCTTGCGCGAGATCAGCGAATCGTGTTCGGAAATATATTTCCCGCTCTGCATGGAATTCGCACCGACGTACGCAAGTCCGAGCGCCTGCCGGCCGAGCACGCGGATGTCGTGCCGCATGACGGGTTTGGTGTAACCTTCTTCCGCAAGACGAACCGCTTCCATTTTCGCTTCAGCGAGCAAACGGTTGCGCGACATCACCACGCGGTCTTTATGGGTACGCAGGTAACCGAGGTCGAATGCTTCATAAGCCGATGTGGAAACTTTCGCCTGCCCGATCGTGAGGAAACGGTTGCGGAAGGAATTCAGCTCGACGTCGCCTTCGTGTAATTCATCCGCGAGACGCGTGGCAAATTCTTTCGTTCCTCCTCCGCCCGGGATAACGCCTACGCCGAATTCCACAAGGCCCATGTACGTTTCTGCATGTGCGACGACGGCGTCCGCATGAAGACAGATTTCCGTTCCGCCGCCAAGTGTAAGTTGGTGCGGGGCGACCACAACCGGGATCGAAGAATAACGCACTCTTCCCGTCGCAGCCTGGAACGCACGCACAGCGAAGTCGAGCTCGTCCCATTCCTGTTCCACGGCGAACATGAACACCATGCCGAGGTTGGCGCCCGCGGAAAAATTCCCGCCTTCATTGGAGATGACGAGACCGCGGAAATCTTTTTCCGCCATATCGATCGCGGTGTTCAATCCCTGCAGCACTTCGCCGCCGATCGTGTTCATCTTCGTATGGAATTCCAGGTTGAGAATGCCGTCGCCGATATCGGTCACGGTAGCGCCGGAATTTTTCCAGACTGTTTTCGTTCCGCGCAGCGGTTCCAGCAGGATGAAATCTTCCGTGCCGGGAATGGTTTTGTATTTTTTCGAAGGAATGTCATAGCACAGTTTCGTGCCATTATCGAATCTGTAAAAAGAGGATGCGCCCGAGGAAAGCATGTCGTAGATCCACTGCGCAGGCTTGTTCCCCGCGGCTTCCATCGCTTTCACTGTTTCCGCCACGCCAAGCGCGTCCCACGCTTCGAACGGACCCAGCTCCCATCCGAAGCCGGCGTTCATCGCCTGGTCGATCTTGTAAAGATCATCCGTGATCTCCGGGATGCGGTTGGAAACGTAAGCGAACAAGGCAAAGAAAGACGCGCGGTAGAATTCCCCCGCTTTGTCTTTTCCGGCGATCAGCACGCTCATGCGCTCACGCAGGTTCTCAATGGGTTTCGTCTGTTCGAGCGTCGCGAATTTCACTTTCTGCGACGGGTTGTATTGCATCGTCTTCAGATCGAGCGCAAGAATTTCGCTCTTGCCGGAAGCGTTCTTCACTTTTTTATAAAAACCCTGCCCGGTTTTATCACCGTACCATTTGTTTTCCGCGAGCTTCGAAACGTAAGCCGGGAGCGTGAACAGCGGATGCGCTTCGTCGTCGGGACAATTCTGGTCGAGACCGTTCGCCACATGGATAAGTGTGTCGAGACCGACGACATCGCACGTGCGGAACGTGGCTGATTTCGGGCGGCCGAGCACGGGACCCGTCAGTTTGTCCACTTCTTCCACCGTCAGGCCCATTTTTTCGACAAGGTGAAAAAGCGCCATGATGCCGAACACGCCGATACGGTTTGCGATGAAAGCGGGCGTGTCCTTGCAGAGCACGGTCGTTTTACCGAGGTAAAGCTCGCCGTAATGCAGCAGGAAACTGAGTACGTCCTGTTTCGTGTGCGGACCGGGAATGATCTCGAGCAAACGCAGGTAACGCGGGGGATTGAAGAAATGCGTTCCGCAGAAATTTTCGTTGAAATCGTCTGAACGGCCCTGCGTAAGCAGGTGAATGGGAATGCCCGATGTGTTCGTCGTGATGAGCGTTCCTTTCCTGCGGAATTTCTCCACTTTTTCAAACACCTGCTGCTTGATGTCGAGACGTTCCACCACCGCTTCGATCACCCAGTCGCAGGAAGAGATCTCCGCGAGGTTGTCGTCGAAATTCCCGGTCGTGATGCGCGACACGAACGCTTTGCGGTAAATAGGCGAGGGGTTGCTTTTCAGCACCGACTGCAGCGCGTCGTTGACGATGCGGTTGCGCACGGTTTTGTCTTCAAGCGTTTTTCCTTTCGTGGTTTCCGCCGGTGTAAGCTCGCGCGGAACGATGTCGAGCAGCAGCACTTCGAGGCCGATGTTCGCGAAATGGCACGCGATCCGCGATCCCATGACGCCGGAGCCGAGGACGGCAACTTTACGGATGATTCTTTTCATGACTGAACGATTAATCGGTGAGTTTGCGTTCACCGGCAATGGCATTTATTTTTTCAATGACTTCGTTGAACACTTTGAGCTTCGAAGAACCGATGCGGCGTTCGATCTCCTCGTTAAAGCCTTTCACCACTCTGCGCGAGACATCCCGTTTCTGCTTCCCTTTTTCCGTCAGCTTGATCATCACTTTGCGCGCATCTTTTTTATCCCGCTCACGGACGATCAGCCCTTTCTGCTCCATCTGGTTCAGCGTGCGCACGAGGCTCGTCGCTTCCATGCCGATGGCGGGACCGATCTTCGTGGAAGGAATTCCTTCTTTGGTGTTGATCTGTAAAAGAATGAAGCCGACGGTCGTCGTGAGATCGTGGCGGATGCCCTCGGTGTTGTACATCCTTGCAATGGAATGCCAGGATTGCTTGACACGGGAACAATAGGTTTCTTTGGTTGAAGACATGGGATGCAAATTAGGAAAATTATCCTATGCATGCATATAAAATGACGAAAATCACGTTTCTTCTTCGCGCTTTCAATGGAAAAAAGAAAAAGTCCGGGAGCCCGGACTTTTTCTTTCACTAAAAAAATAAATATTACCGGATGATCATTTTCTGCACCGAACCGCCGCGGTCTGTGCGCACTTCAATGAAATAAATGCCGGCAGGATATCCCATTTCAATGACATTCTGCGCGGGATGATCGATCTGTTGAAGGAGGTTGCCAAGCCCGTCGTAAATGCTGATCAACATAATGTGCGAATTCTCATCGGCAAGATCGACCCGGAACGTTCCGTTGTTCGGGTTCGGGTAAACGGAGAATGCGTCAGCCTGTGGCTGTACATCCCCGATACCGCTCGGAAGCTCCGTGATGTTGTTGGAGTAATACGAATTTGCCGGCGTGGAAAGGAACACGCGTGTGCTGGCCGAAGTGAAAGAGATGGCCTTGACGTCGGCATAGGCGGGAATGTAGAGCTCCACGTTCGGCGGCAGCCATGAGTTACCGTCGTCGAAGGTGGCATGCACGCCTCCCCGGTAGCCGGCGACAACATATTGCCCGGCCGCGCAGAGCGATTCAATGTTCATGGTTGGCAACCCGCTGTTGACTGCCGTCCAGGGGGACATCATCATATCGGATTTAAAGACTCCGCCGCCATTTGTACCGGCAAAAACATTGGAACCGTGCACAGCAAGCGAAGTTACATTCATGTTCCCGAGACCGCTGTTATCCGCCATCCAGCTGCTGCTGGAGCTTGTCATGGCCATGTAGACGCCGTTTCCATTTGTACCGATGAACGTGGTATTGCCGTCTGTCGCAATGGAAGTAAAAGTCATACCGGGCGTAACTCCTGTACAAAGCACCCAATTGATCGTGCTGATCGGCGTATGAAAAATGTTCCCGTTTGCCGCTGCAGCCACGAGGTCGGTGTTCGTTGCGATGATCTGCGTAATATCCATAGTGGTGAGCCCTGCATTCATCGGCATCCAGGTTGTACCCGTGTCATTGCTCATGAACACACCGCCATGTTGTGTGCTTGCGAAAAGCACGCTTCCGGCAAAAGTGAAACCGGTGACGAAAAGACTGTCGGTAAGACCGCTGTTGGAAGCTGTCCATGATGCGGCAAGGTCGCGGCTGACGTAAACGCCTTTATTCGTCGCGCCGATCACCAGCTGGTTTGAATTGTAGATCGCGTACGTTTCAAGATTGTTCAGCCCGGTGTTCATTTTGCTCCATGACATCGTGAGTACGCTTGCTTTATAAGCGCCGCTGTTCTTCGTCGCTGCGAACATCGTCGTTCCGTAAATCCCCACGGCCTGGATCGTGTCGTTCACGAGACCTGTATTGGCGGAAACCCAGGAAACCGATGCATCGGGCGTCGCATAAACGCCGCCGTTGGTTGCAGCGAAGACATAACCTCCTGAAGAATTCAGGCCGTTCACATATGTATTGCCGAGTCCCGTATTGGAAAGTGTCCAGCTGATGGAGGAAGTCGGGCTGGCGAAAACGCCGCTGCCCGTTGCAGCGAAGATCGAGTTTCCGGACACGGTAAGACCGTGAATGTTCATATCCGTCAGTCCCGTATTAACTGCGCTCCATGATACGCCGTTGTTCGTGCTCACGAAGATTCCGCCGCCCATTGTACCGGCATAAATATCTGTACCGTTCAGCGCGAACGTCACAGGCATCATGTTCGTGAGACCTGTGTTCATCGCCATCCATGTCGTACCGGAATCTGCGCTCATGAAAACACCGCCACCCATCGTTCCCGCAAAAACCGCAGGGCCGCTCGTGATAAGGGAAGTAATGTAAAGGTTGCTGAGCCCGCTGTTGTGCATCGCCCAGCTGACACCCATGTTGGAAGAAACGTATGCGCCGCTGTCCATCGTTCCGGCGATCACCTTTGTTCCGATCGCGGTGATAGCTGTTATTTTCGGACTCGTGAGTCCCGTGTAGTTGTAATATTTCCACGACAGGAACTGCTGGTTGACGCTGCGGAAAACGCCGCCTTCCGCTGTTCCGAGGAAAACGTTGGTGTCCGCCACAGCGAAGCAGGTCACGGAGCCGCCGTACGGGCCTTTGCTTGTCCAGTGCGCTTCAAGGTGCGCGACGGACAGGAGGAAAATTGCAGTTATGGTAAGTGTTTTGATAGAAAAGAATTTCATGTTGGTTTGTTTTTTGAGTGAATGACAGGGATCCGGTTTCCGCGTCAATTATTTTTCGCTTTCTGCTGGATCCATTTGAGCACGAGTTTGATCGTGCAGTCGTCGAGCTTTCCCGTAGGAGGCATCGGCGTGGTGGTGGAGATCAGCTGGCTGTACAGCAGGCTGAATTCCGGGTGGAGCGTATCGATATATCCGCCCTGGTGGCTGGTGAGCTGCGCATACGCATTCGCCGGTTCAAGGTTCAGTCCTCCTGCCGGGGATGTTCCCGAATGGCATCCGGCTGTGTTGCAATTC
>DASTSF010000268.1:0-3370 GCA_035760825.1 Bacteroidia bacterium | reverse complement strand
CGAAGAAAGTCTCCGCCTGCGAAAAGAGATCGGCGAAACGCTCGGCTATTTTGCGACGCTGCTGCGGTACACCGACCTGCACCTTGAAGAAAAAAAATTCGACGATGCGCGGCGCATTGCGCAGGAAGGACTGTCGATCGCCACCAAGGAAAAAGTGAACTTCGGCATCATCCGCTTCCTGCAGATGCTCGGCAAGGTGGAAATGACAACCGGGAATCTTGCGGCCGCAAAAAAGAATTACGAAGAAGCGCTTGCGTTCGCAGAGCAGTTCTCGTTCAAATCCATCGTGTATGAGCTTCACCTCGCCATCGCACAGGTCGACAAGCTCGGCGGTGATTACGAATCCGCTTTCGATCATTTCGAAAAATCCGTAAAGATCAAGGAGGAAGTTGTCAACTACCAGTCGAACACGCGTCTCAAAAGTATCCAGATGTTCACCCGGATCGAATCCGCACAACGCGAAACGGAGCTCGAACGCAAGAAGAATGAAGAGCTGAAAGCCGCGTACGACATCATCGAAGAACGCAACAAGGATATTACCGACAGCATCCGTTATGCAAAACGCATCCAGGACGGTTTTCTCCCGAATGACGAAGAGCTGGAAGAACTGCTCGGCGAGCATTTCGTTTTGTTCCTGCCGCGCGATATCGTCAGCGGAGATTTTTACTGGGCGACCGGGGTTACCACCACGCGCAGCAACGACGCGAACGCACGGATGAAAGTGGTGGCTGCTGTCGACTGCACAGGACACGGCGTTCCCGGCGCATTCATGAGCATCCTCGGGAACATGCTTATCAACCAGACGATACGCAACCCGGATGTCAACTCTCCGGCCGAAGCGCTCGATTACCTCAACCGCGAGCTGCCGAAAAACCTGAAAGCACAGAACCGCGAGGAAACGATCCGCGACGGCATGGACCTGTCCATGATCGCGATCGATCCGGCCAATATGAAAATGCATTTTGCAGCAGCGAACAACCCCGTTTATTTCGTGCGGGACGGGATCCTCACGGAGCTGAAAGGCGACAAGCAGGCGATCAGCGGAAGCGAGGACATTCCTAAAAAACCATTCACCGGCCGGAGCGTAAGCTTAAAGAAAGGCGACTGCGTTTATTTACTCACGGACGGTTTCGCGGACCAGTTCGGCGGCCCCCGCGGAAAAAAATTCAAATACCGCCAGCTGCAGGAACAACTGGTTTCTCTTCACGACCGGCCGATGAAAGAACAGAAGCAGTTGCTGGAAACCATCTTCCGCGAATGGAAAGGCGATCTCGGGCAGGTGGACGACGTGCTCATTATCGGGATCAGGGTTAATTAATGATCGGGGCTTTATTCTTAACTGTTTTTTATTAGCTGTTCATCAAGGACGGAAAGTCCTTCTTCGAATGAATGCGGGTTGTAGCCGAGCACTTTTTTCGCTTTGTCGATAATGAAGCCGGTACGCGGCGGGCGTTTCGCAGGCTGCGCGATGGTTTCCGATTTTACGGGCGTGATCAGCGACCTGTCGAGCTTCCAGAAATCCGCCACGCGGTAAACCAGCTCGAGCACGCTCATCGTGTCTTTCCCGGAAATATGAAAAATTCCCTGCGCATTTTTTTCCGCGCATAAGATGCAGCCTTCCGCCAGGTCTTCCGCCAGCGTGGGCGAACGGAACTGGTCGTCGACGACATTTATTTTCTGCCCTTTTTCGAGCGCACCTTTCGCCCAGAGGACGATGTTCGAGCGGCTCATGTTGTCGACGATGCCGTACACGATGATGGTGCGGACGATCGCCCAGCGCAGGGAAGAATTTTTTGTCAGCACTTCCGATTCGAGCTTCGACCACGCGTAATAGCTGAGCGGGTCGGGCTGGTCTTCTTCTTTGTAAGGGCCGTTCTCCCCGTCGAAGACGAAATCGGTGGAGAGATGGATGAACTGCGGATCGTACTTCCCCGACTTCATTTTTTCCAGCGCGCGCAGCTGGTATTCCACCGCTGAAATATTGAGCGCCACGCATTCCTCTTTTTTCGATTCGCACGCATCGACGTTCGTCATCGCCGCGGTGTTGATCACGACGTCGGGCCGATATTCCGCGAAAACAGTTTCCACCTCGTTCCTCTGCGTGATGTCGAGCGGAACGTAGGTATAGCCGTCTTTTCTATTCAGCCGGTTCGCACCGCGCGACGTGGCGATAATCTTCCAGTCCGCGTGCTTCCTGTTGCGATTAATAAGCGCGTATACTAATTTCTGCCCGAGGAGGCCGTTGGTGCCGGTGATGAGGATGGTTTTCATTTTCCGATTGCCGGTTGTTGGTTCTGTGGTTTTAATGAGCAGCTGTGCTGATCGCATAGCCCTGATGGAGCGTTTTGCCGTGCAATAGCGACAGCAGGAAAGCAGCTGATAAACGGCACGTTGTTGCGCTCCTCCTCATTGCCGTCCGCCGTCGAATTGAATCTCCGGCGTTTTTCAGCTCAGCATCTCCTTCAGCTTCCCGATCTGCTCGGGCGTACCGAGCACGAACAGCTTTCCCGCGGGTGTGAATTTCGTTTCGGGATCGGGGTTGATGATGAAATCGCCGTTGCCGGTTTTGAACCCGACGATGTTCGCGCCCGATTTATTCCGGATCTCGAGATCGCGGATGGTTTTGTTGCGGAGATGCTCGGGAAGGAGATCGAACGTGATCTCTTCGAGATTGATGTCGGGTCCGCCCTGCCCGGTGATGTGATCGATGAACTCGATGACGTCGGGCTTGATCACGAGCGAAGCCATGTGCGCGCCGCCGATCCTGTCGGGCATGATGACGTTGTTGGCGCCGGCTGTTTTCAGCTTCCGGTCGGAATTGTCATCGGACGCGCGGCTGATGATGGTGAGCTTTGGGTTGAGCGCACGCGCTGAAAGCACGATGAAAAGATTGTCGGCGTCGATGGGCAGGGTGGTGATGAGCGCCGCTGCGCGTTTCACGCCGGCGTTCTCCAGGACTTCATCCTGCGTGGCGTCGCCATTAATAACGAGGTCGGAGTACCTGTGCGTGAGCGAATCCACCACCTCTTTTTTATTTTCGATCACGACGAAGCGGCGGTTGTGCTTTTTGAGGTTGTGCGCGGCCTGCCTTCCGTTACGTCCGTAACCGCAGATGATCACATGCCCGTGGAGTTTTTCGATGGTTGTCATTTGTCGCGTGATGCGGTAATACTGGTGCCATTCGCCATTGATGATGTAGCTCGTGAAGGCGGTCAGCGCGAATGCAAAAGTACCAAAACCGGTAATGATGAGAAAAATGGTGAATACCTGCCCGCCGGCCGAGAGCGGGTGCACTTCACGGAAACCGACAGTGCCGATGGTGTTGACCGTCATGTACAGCGCATCGAGAAACGTGAACTGCGGATCGATG
>DASTSF010000267.1:0-4693 GCA_035760825.1 Bacteroidia bacterium | reverse complement strand
GGGAAGAAGAGAACCTGCACGTGCGTTTCATCAACATGAACAACATCTACTGCTGCTTCCTGCTGCTCGGGAGCAGGGATGACATACGGCGCGCGACGGAAGTCATGGAAGGACTTCTCTTCAATTACCAGCAGGTGGCTTTTCACCGCATCTACGACCAGATCTTCGGAACGCTCATCATGGGTTATTTCATGCTCGAAGATTACGTGAAGGTGCAGGAATGCTACAAACGTTACGAAAAGCTCACAGCCAACAGCTCGAAGTTTCCCGAGAACGACATTACGATCAAGGGATTCTATTATGTTTCGCAGTGGATCGTTTCAGGACGAAAACAGTACCAGGAAAAACTGAACTCGCTGCTCACCAAAACAGAAGGCGTGCGCAATCTTGATTCAACGAAGGAAATGCTGCTTGACCTGAAAGAGTATTACAATTGCTGACGGCTGATTGACGATCGCTGACCGACAGCCGGCGCCCCGTTCTATTCCTGTCCTTCGTTCATCCATTTTTTTTCTGCAACGGGATTCGCCGAAGAAATTTTTCCCAGCAATTCCCCGACGGAAACAGCGCCGATCACAAGCGCGCGATTGGAAGGTGTGAGAAATTTCTCCTTCACCATCACGTCGAGCTGCGCGAGAAAATGATCGTAAAAACCTTTCACATTCAGCAGACCGAGCGGCTTGCTGTGCAGGCCGAGCTGCGCCCAGGTAAGCATTTCGAAAAATTCATCCATCGTTCCGAACCCGCCCGGCAGCGCAATCGCCGCGTCGCATAATTTTTCCATCATCGCCTTGCGCTCATGCATCGAGGATACGACGTGCATCTGCGTAATGCCTTTGTGCCGCACTTCCTTCACGTCGAGAAACCCGGGGATAACGCCGTGCACTTCTCCCCCGTTCTGCATCACGGCATCGGCCACCACGCCCATCAGCCCGATGCTGCCGCCACCGTAAACAAGCCGGATCTTTTTTTCCGCCATCGCTTTTCCAAGTTCCGACGCCACACGGCGGTACACAGGATCTTCACCGGCGGAAGCGCCGCAATAGACCAGCAACGATTTTAGCTCACGCATTTTTCAGAAATCGATCTTGTAATAAAACAAAGGCAGGAATCCGAGCTGGTACTGCTCCACCACGTCGTATTTCGTCGGGTCTTTCTGGTCGGGCGAATACGTGAGGCTGAGAATGTTCTTGTTGTTCGTCACGTTGATGAAATCGACGCCGATCTCGTGCGTGATGTTCTTCGCGTTGTAACGCCACACCACGCGCGCATCGAGGCGGAAATACGCTTTGCTGAACTGCAGCGTGTTCCTGAGCGAATCGACGTAATACACATCGTTATCGAGGCGCGACGCAACCGTGTCCACCGGCGTGTAATAGCGTTTCCCGGCGAGCGTAAGCTTCGCCCCGAGCTCCAGCGTCTGCCTGTCATTAAGATGAAACTCGCGCGAGCCGAGCACGTTCACGGCGTAATGCGTATTGAAATCGGTGTTGCGCAGGATGCCGTCACTTCCCCTGTATTTCGAATCGAAGAGCGAAGCGGTGAACATGAAGAAATATTTTTTGCTGAAGAATTTTTCCACGGTCAGCTCGACGCCGGCGTTGTAGCCCGTGCCTTCGTTCACGAGCGTATCGGGGAAAAAGCGGCTGAAGCCGGAACCCTGGTTGAGCACGGAGAACGATGACGATCGCTTTTCGACCGGCACACCGTAGAGATACTGGTAATAGGTTTCCACTTTGATGCGCATGTTCTCGCTGATCATGAGATCGTAGCCGAGGATCGCGTGCGCGCTGTGCATGAAGCCGACGTCTTTGTTCTGGAGATAGTAAGGCGCAGCCGTATCCGATGTCAGGTGGGTATAATACACGTACGCGGGAAGCATCTGGCTGTGCAGACCGACGCCGACGTTGAGCGATTGCTTTTCGGTAAAATCATATTTCATTCCCGCGCGCGGTTCCACCGAACTGCTTCCGTTCAGCGTGAAATACTGCGCATGCACGCCCAGGTTCACCGTCACCTTATCATTGGGCTTGTATTTCCACTGCACGTAAGGCTGAATGAGCGCCGACGTTCCCGTATAATCCTGGCGGTTGTAAAAACGGTTCATCACTTCGCTGTGCACGCTGTCGGTGAGGAAATCCACGAAAAGATCATTCATCATCCCTGCTTTCAGCGTGTGGTGGCTTCCGAATTTCCGGTTGACATAAAAATTGACCGAGTATTTGTCTTCCGTGTTCCTGTAACCCATTTTCGGCGTGATGGAATCTACCGCGAACGATGAATCGCGCCAGACGAGGTTGTGATGCGCGGCAGAATAGCGGTGACTTCCCGCAACGACGACGCGGAAAAACGTATTCTCATTGACCGGTTTCATGTAAACAATGCCGGCGACGCCCATTCCCGTGCGGAAATACTGGTCGCGGCTGTCCATCCCGTACAGTTCATCCGTAGGCTGCGTGTATTTGCTGACGATGATGTCGATCTTACTCATGCCACCGATGCCGAACATGGAAACCGTTCCGCCCTTCTTCATCGGGAAATTCAGCTTGAACGCAGCGTCCTGGTAATTCGGAACAGCGCCCGTGCCGATGGGAATGTTCAGCGACTCGAACAGCTGCAGCGTGGAATAACGGTACGTGACCAGGTAAGACGAACCGCTTTTTTTGCTGATCGGTCCTTCGGCGGCCAGCTCCGTTCCGAGAAAACCGAACTGTCCGGTGAACTCATGCTTCATGTTATTCCCGTTGCGCATGCGCAGGTCGAAAACACCGGCCACGCTGTTGCCGTATTCTGCCGGGAACGCGCCGGTGAAAAAATCGGAATTGGAGAGCGTTTTATTATTGAGGATGCTCACGGGACCGCCCGTGGTTCCTTCGATCGCGAAATGATTCGGGTTGGGAATGTCCACGCCTTCGAGTCGCCACAGCACGCCCATCGGGGAATTTCCGCGCACGACAATATCGTTGCGTGAATCGTCCGCTCCCTGCACGCCCGCAAAATTCGAAGCCATGCGCGCCGGGTCGCCGCGGCTTCCCGCGTAACGGTTCGTTTCATCCACTGAAAACATTCTTCCGCTTCCCGATCCCATGTCATTCACCGTTCCCTGCTTGTTCGTCGCTTTGATCACCACTTCCTGGTTGGTCACCGTCGATTGCTCCATCTCGAAATCGAGGATCGTTTCCTTGCCGGAAATAACCAGCACATTCGGAAGCGAAACCGGTTTGTAGCCGAGGAAACGCACCACGACGGTATATCTTCCCACGGGAATGTTGCTCACCGTGTATTTCCCGTTGATATCTGCGGCCGCGCCGCCGATCGTCACCGAATCCTTCATCACCGAAACAACGGCGCCGGGCAGCGGCGATTTCGATTCGAGATCGACAACCGTACCGCGGATCGTCTGCGTGGATTGCGCAGGCAGGCACGCACAGGCGAGAACAAGAATGAAAAAGGAGAAAATGTTTTTCATAAACGGGTGATTTCTGGCCAAAAATAATCAGAACCGGAAGCGTGTCAACCGTATTGGCAAAATGAGTAAAAGAAATTAATGAGGGAGCAACATTTGCAGAAAACGTATGCCCTGAAAATCATTTTTTGCAAACCGGCCTGTTTTGAAGCGCATCTGTTGCGCATTTCACGTACGCTTCTTCCCGTGCTCCGTTCAAATGCTGCCGCATAACCACTGCGCCCGGGGCTAAGGAAAATTCACCTTCTCTTCAAATTTCCTGCGATCAGAACCTGAAATTCTTAACGGTATCGACGAAGAATTTCACTTTCTCCTTTTCGAGATCAGGATAAAGGCCGTGGCCGAGATTGGCGATGTGGCGGTGAGGTCCGAATGCACGCAGCATTTTTTCGGTTTCGCTCTTTATCGTTTCAATATCTGCGTACAAAAGGCACGGATCCGCATTTCCCTGCAGCGTTTTGTTTTCACCGATCATCGCGCGCGATTCTTTGATGTCCATCGTCCAGTCGAGGCTCACGACATCACAATTCAGCTGCCCGAGCGCGCGGCGGATAAAATGCGCGTCCTTGGCGAAAACGGTTATGGGAACGAGCGGGTGAATTTCATCGCAGATCAGCGAAATGTAACGGAGCGAAAATTCCCTGTACTGCTCCGGCGAAAGAATTCCCGCCCACGAGTCGAACAGCTGCACCATGTCGGCGCCCGCTTTCACCTGTGCTTTGAGGTAATGAATGGTGGATTCCGCGATCTTTTCGAGAAGCATGTGCGCCGCCCTGGGCTGTGTGTACAGGAATTTCTTCGCTTTCGAAAATGTTTTCGAGCCGCTTCCTTCCACCATGTAGGCGAGAATCGTCCACGGCGCACCGGCGAAACCGAGCAACGGGACGCTTCCGGCCAGCGCAGCTTTCGCCAGGCGGATGGCATCGCACACGTAGGAAAGATCCTCTTCCCCGTTCGCCACGCGCAGCTTTTCGATATCGCTTTGCGACTGAACGGTATTTTCAAACCAGGGTCCGCGCGCTTCCACCATTTTGTAGGGAAGACCCATCGCTTCGGGAATGACGAGGATATCCGAAAAAATGATCGCCGCGTCCACGCCGAGAATATCGACGGGCTGCACGGTGACTTCCGCAGCGAATTCCGGTGTTTTCACGAGCTCGATAAAGCCGCCCATCTTCGCGCGCACCTCGCGGTATTCCGGCAGCACGCGCCCGGCCTGGCGCATGA
>DASTSF010000266.1:0-5731 GCA_035760825.1 Bacteroidia bacterium | reverse complement strand
CCACGTGCGCCAGCGCCTGTGTGCCGATCACGTCGCCGATCGCGTAGTAGCCCGGGATATTTGTTTCGTAATATTTTCCGACGAGGATCTTTCCTTTATCCGTTGCAATGCCCACTTCTTCGAGCCCGATGTTCTCGATGTTCGAAGAAATGCCCACGGCCGAAAGCACGATGTCGCAGTCCATCACTTTCTCCCCGTCCTTTGCTTTGATCGTCACTTTGCAGCCTGCGCCGGAAGCGTCCACTTTTTCCACGCTTGCATTCGTCATCACCTCGATACCTTGTTTTTTGAACGAACGCTCGAGCTGTTTCGAAACTTCTTCGTCTTCCACCGGAACAATGTTCGGGAGGAATTCCACCACCGTCACTTTCGTGCCGAGCGCCGCATAGAAATACGCAAACTCCACGCCGATCGCACCGGAACCCACGACGATCATCGATTTGGGCTGGGAGGGAAGGTTCATCGCTTCGCGGTAGCCGATGATCTTTTTGCCGTCCTGCTTCAGGTTGGGCAGCTCGCGTGAACGTGCGCCCGTGGCAATGATGATGTGTTTGGCTTCAAGCGTTGAAATTGAATTGTCGGCGCCCTGCACTTCCACTTTTTTACCGGGCTTCACTTTCGCATAGCCGGCAATCACGTCGATCTTGTTCTTCTTCATCAGGAACTGCACGCCTTTGCTCATGCCATTGGCCACATCGCGGCTGCGTTTCACCACAGCGCCGAAATCGGGAGACCCGCCGTTCACCGTGATGCCGTAATCCGAAGCGTGTTTCAGGTATTCGAATACCTGCGCGCTTTTCAGCAGCGCTTTCGTAGGAATGCAGCCCCAGTTGAGGCAGATCCCGCCGAGCTCGGCTTTTTCCACGATGGCGGTTTTCAGTCCGAGCTGCGAAGCACGGATAGCGGTTACGTATCCGCCGGGGCCGCTTCCGATAACGATGACGTCGTAATTCATAAAAAATGAAATTGGATTGGACTGCGAAAATAGGAAAATAGACGCTAGGTACTAGACGCCGGTCAGGAGACGGTAAACGTTGCTTACGTGATGTTTGACAGCAAAAGCCGCGCAGCGGAGAAATAACCGCACTGCCCGGCGGTCCGTTTTGTTCCCCGGAACTTGATTGGTTTGAAATTTTTCGTGTCGCTTCAAATACATTTTTGTTACATTTCATAAAAAAACAAACCATGACCGTTACCCCGTTCTCATCCGTTTCTTCTTCCGCACCGGGACTTCCCGGCAAAGTCGTTCCGGCCGCACCCGGCCTCAAAGGTTTCGACACCGTCGCCACCATCAGCGCATCGCTTGCTGCGCAATTCGTGAAAAGCGGCTACTCGTTCTGTGCGCGTTATCTCTCGCTCGGCCAGGGACAGAACGCCGGCGATCTCACCGCGGCGGAAGCAACGGACATTCTCAACGGCGGACTTGCACTGATCGCTGTGCAGCGTGTGCGGAAAGAAGGCTGGGTGCCGAGCGCTTCGCTGGGCAGCAGCACGGGAACAAACGCGGCGAACAACGGGAAATCCGTCGGGCTGCCGGCCGGCATGAATGTTTTTCTCGACCTCGAGGGCGTGGCTTCCGGCACCAGCGCACAGGCCGTCATCGATTATTGCCAGGCGTGGTATGCTGCTGTTTCGGCGGCGGGATATGTTCCCGGCATATATGTCGGTGCGGGATCCGTGCTGAATTCCAGCCAGCTTTATTCCAATCTTTCCTTCCAGCATTACTGGAAATCGCAGAGCAAAGTTCCTGATGTCGCCGTGCGCGGCTACCAGCTTGTGCAGGCGTACCCGTCTGTCCAGGTGAACGGAATTTACATTGACGAAGACACGACGCAGAACGACAACAAAGGTGGAACGGTGCTGTGGCTGGCCAAGCAACCCACGCTGGCGCAGAACCCGGCAAACATTTCCGGCGCGGGGAAGAATGCCTGAGGAATTTTTCCGCGTTTACGTCCGGCTGTTCCTGCAAAATGCGGCAGCAGCGGGAATTTTCACAGCATATTTTTGTACCACATCGCGATCAGCAGCGCCGACAGGAAAACGATGAACAGCAGCGTGGAGATCAAAATGCGTTTCAGTCTTCCGCGGTGCTTTTCGATCACTTCACGGCGTTGTTGTTCGCGCATCTGCATGGCTTTTTCATAATCTTCATTCCAGGCGTTGACAAGATGCTCCGCTTTTTCTTCCTGGAATTCAGAAAAGCTTTCCTTCGCATTCGCATCCTGGTTTTTCGGTTTTGAAAAATAGCCGAACTGCCGGTCGTGCTTTATGCGTTCGGCCGGATCGAGGAGAAGGTTCATCGCATCGGTCAGCTCGCGGAATTTTTTCGCCGCGTCAGCCGATGCGTTCACATCGGGATGAACGTCTTTCGAACGCAGGCGCCACGCTTTGCGGATCTCTTTCTCATCTGCGCCGGGACCGATACCCAGCAGCCGGTAGCAATCGACGTTCATGTTACTGTTCCTTTTTCCGGGTCACCGTAAAAATAAAATACAACGGAAGGAAAGCGAAGAAAATGCAGAGGCCGATGAAGGCGTACCGC
Source organism: Bacteroidia bacterium (assembly GCA_035760825.1). Classification (GTDB taxonomy): domain Bacteria; phylum Bacteroidota; class Bacteroidia; order Palsa-965; family Palsa-965. Next base: position 3,189 of record DASTSF010000266.1, on the reverse strand, counting down.
CAGTTGTCGGAGATCACGGCTGCAGTGATGATGCCGTAGGCGAGAATGAAGAGCGCGGGAACGAACGGGTATAATTTCAGCCGGTAGATGGTTTTCTCTTCGCCGGTTTTTTTTCTGCGCAGGATGAAAATCGTGAACGCGGCGCCGATGAAGCCGAGCGAATCGAGGAAGATGACGTATTTCACCAGCTGGTCGAATGTTTTGGCAAAGAAAAGGATCGCAATGGTGGCCACGGTAAACGCGATCAGCGCAGGCACCGGCACATTGAATTTTCTGCTGTGGCGGCTGAACAGGGCCGGCAGCGTTTTTTCTTCGCTCATCGCCATGATCACGCGCGGGTTCGACATCAGCCCCACATTCACATACGCCAGCACGGAAAAGAAAAGCAGGAAGCGCAGCGCGATCCCGCCCGAAGCACCGAAGAGCCGTTCCGCCAGCAGCGACGCGATCGAGTCGGCCGATTTGAGCTGGTCGAAACCGATCACCTGCACGTACACGAAATTGATCAGGAGATACAGCACAATGACAATTGCCATGCCCGTGATGATCGCACGCGGAACCGTGCGCGGAGCGTTCTCCACTTCTCCGCCGAAGTTGATCGTCTGCTGGTAGCCGCCGTAGGTGAAAGAGATCGGGATCAGGCAAAGCCCGAACGATTTCAGGTAATCGAGCGACGAAAGGTTTCCTGCGGGAGGCAGCGCGACGGTCGTTGCGGCCGGAACAAAAACCGAGCAGCAGAGAACGGCGACAACAACCAGCTTGAAAACGGTAAGGATATTCTGCGCTGTGGCGCTTGTCTTCAGGCCGAGCATGTTGAGCCCGAAAAAGAGAATGATCTCGATCGCTGAAATGACGAGGCGGTGCGTTTCTGTTTCCGCCGGGGAATACGTTCCGTGAAAAACAAGCGCGGAAATATATTCCGCCCCGATAAGCGCCACGCCCGCCACGGAAGCCGCGTTGGAAAGCAAGATCGTTCCGTTGAGCATGAACGCAAAGGCAGGGTGATACGAATGGGAAAATATGCGGTAATAGCCGCCGCTCACCGGCAGGCGCGAACCGATCTCGGCAAACGTGAGCGCGCCGCACAGCGCGGTTATTCCGCCGAAGATCCACGCGAGGTAAAACACGTCCGGCGTCAGCGCTTCGCGTGCCACGTTTCCGGGTGTTTTGAAAATGCCCATGCCGATGACAAGGCTCACCACGATCATGCTTACGTCGAAATAGCCGAGGACCTGTTTTTTCATTTTCGCTGCCGGGTTTATTTGTTCTGCGCGAAGGTCAAATATACCGCATTAGGCGTGAGACGTAAGATAGGAGATTTGAGACGCTCTACCTTGAAACCCGGAACCGGGTTGCCACCTGTTTGCCGGAACCATCCACTTACCGGAATTCTTTTACAAACTGTATTTGCTTCGCGTAAAACGTATGGAGAAACAGGACCATCGCGTCTATCTTTAAAGAAGCTTATGACCCGCCGCTTACGTTTCATCCTGCTGTTCTTCTTTTTTGCCGGAACGCTTTTTTCCCAGGAAAGCCGCCTGCTCGTCATGGGCCGCGTGATCTCTGCGAAAGATTCTGTTTCGGGTATCGACGGTGTCGTGATCACGTGCAATGCACCGCAGCGCCAGACGCATTCGAACAAAGACGGCTATTATTCCCTGCTGCTTGATTATAAAACAGGGCAGGTGATCACCTACCGCATCATAGGAAGCAAAACGGAATACCGCACCATCACGAAGAAAATGCTCGACCGTGCCGGCGGAGATACGCTGCGTCTTGATGTCTACCTGTCACCTGATCTTATCACGCTCCCGCTTGCAGAAGTGAAAAGCGGTCCGGACACGGTGCTGGGAAACAATAAATTCTTCATCGAAGATTACATGTTTTACGATGAGCACTGTTTCATCCTGCTCACGTTCGAAAAATCGCTGAAGTCGGCGAAAGTGATGCTCACCGACGATCACCAGGCCATACTGAGCTCATTCGATGTTCCCGGTGAAGCCATTGAGCTTTACAAAGATTACCAGGGAAACATCAATGTCATGTGCAGGGACAGCGCCTTCCGGGTCAAAGTCGTGCAACCCGCCGAGGTGCTGCTCCTTGCACTGCCTTATAAAGATTTCTGCGAACGCATGCTGCCCTGCGTCGATACGGTGGGAAGCCGGATACTTTTCACGAATTACATGCGCGATTACCCGGCGTTCTCGTATTTCTCGTACAATCCCGCTGACACGACGGTGGAACCGGTCCATTACATCGTCGATAAAGAGCTGCTCGCCCAGTACAACTGGGAATTCGATTATCTCCTGCCGAAGGACAGGCTGTATGCGCGCAAAATGGAAATGTACACGGGCATCGACAAGCGCATCATCGCGGCGACGATGACGGGATTTCCGCAGTCGATCTATTACACGCCGCTGTACGCGCCGCTCTTCGTCGTGCACGATACCGTCTGCGTGTTCGATCATTATTCCGATACGCTTTTCCTGTTCGATAAATTCAACCGGTCCATAGGCGCTTCGCACATCGATTATCATCACCCGAAGAACTGGAAAGAGTGGGACCGGCAGATGCTGCAGGATGATGTCACGGGAGATATTTATGCGCAATTTGAAAAAGGCGGTTTTTATTACCTCAAGCGCATCGACATCAAAACAGGAAAAGTTACGGGCACGTACAAATTACAGAACCAGTACGTGAAGCACATCCGCGTTCACGACGGGGAAGTGTATTACATCTACCGCCCGTTCGAATCGGTGCAGACAAAATTCCTGTACAGGGAAAAAATGGAGCTGAGCTGATTTTTCCTGCGAACTTCCCATTCGACACCGCGAAAAAAGTTTCCGTTTTTCCGTTTTTCGGTCGTCACCCGAAACCTGTACTTCAGGCAGTTTGTGCAGAAGTTCCTTTTTTAACAAGAACGAAACAACCTTCGCGACCGGCAACGGAATTGCAATCTGCCCGCCAGGTCAATATAATTTTCCGTATTTCTCTTTCGCGTAATCCATGAAGTAGGAAAACTTCAGCGGCTCGCCCGTCACGCGCGTGCAAAGCTCTTTCGCTTCGAACCGTTTTCCGTGACGGTGAATATTCTCACGCAGCCATTTCAGCAACGAAGAAAAATTTCCCGCTTCGATCTCTTTTTCGAGGGAAGGGATCGCTTTTTTCGCATGCGCGAAGAACTGCGCC
>DASTSF010000265.1:0-2475 GCA_035760825.1 Bacteroidia bacterium | reverse complement strand
TACCTGTTCGCTTTCTTCCATTTCGGATCGAATTCCACCACATGCAGCTCGTACCCGTCGGGATCGGTGATCATGAAAAATTTTCCGCGGTCGGGCGTGTGCATCTTTCCCACCTTCACTTTTTTCTCTTTCAGGGAAGTGTACACGTTCTCGATGTCTTTCACGCCGAGCGAAAGTATGCCGCCTTCTTCCGGCTTCGCTTTCCCTTTTTTACCGGGATGCAGCCCGATCGTCACCGGGCCGGCATCTACCTCCGCCCAGAAATTTCCGAAACGGACCCGAAGCGGGAATCCCAGCGTTTTCGTGTAGAAATCGACGGAGCGATCCATGCTGCGCACATAGAAATACACCTGCAGCGCGGTGAAAACGGTTTTGCTTTTTGCAATGCGTGTTTTTTTTGCGGCCATGTGTGTTTTTTGTGATCAGGTTGAACGGTTTTCAGTTTTCAGTTCCGGGTTCATCCTGTCCGGATTTTCTTTGTGAGCTTTGTGCAGGACTTCGTGTTCTCTGTGTTTGAAAAAACAGTTTGCCGTTTGGGATGTGGAACCTGAATGTTTTCGGTTTGTAGTTCCGGGTTCATCCTGTCCGGATCTTCTTTGTGAGCTTTGTGCAAAACTTCGTGTTCTCTGTGTTTGAAAAAACAGTTTGCCGTTTCTGTATCCTGGATTTAATCAGGAAACAGTGATCTTGCCCTTTTTGATCTCGATGCTGTACAGCACGGTTGTGTCGACCGCGTTCCCGTCCAGCGTGCCGGGCGTCCATTTTTTCATGTCCTGGAAAATGGCCAGCACCTGCTTGTCGAGTTCGTCATTGCCGGATTTATTGTCGACCGTGCATTTGATCATTTCGCCTTTGCAATTGATGATGCAGTTGATCATCATTTTGCCTTTGAATTTCGGGTTGTCTTTCAGGAACTGGATATTCTGCAGCTTCGCCCCGAGCTGTTTTTCGTCCCAGGGAGCTACCGGGGGTATCTGCCCGGTGAAACCGGTAAATAAAGCATAAACATTGGTCGAATCGCAGGCGCCGGGCAGCGGTTCCTTGACTTCCATGCGGGCAACAAACTGCGCATTCGCCGCCGCACAAAGCAGGCCGGCAAAAAGTGAGAGGAGGATCTTTTTCATGTTCGGGGTTTTAAGGGTTGATTCAGGAAGAGGGATCTTTTCGCCGCAAAGCGTAGATCACGATGAATAAAAATAGGAATTGTCCGCAGATAAACAGCAGCGCGGAAATGCCGGTCAGCAGGTTCAGCACGTAAAGAATTCCGGCTGTCCCGCGGGTGATGTTCGGCGGACTGCCGCCGGTGAAAAGAAGAGGAGAGACCGTGAGCGTAAGAAAAAGCAGCGTGGTCAGCAGGTAATGAATATAGGCCGGTATTTTCAGGATAGCCCGTTTTTTCACCGTCAGCGCGAAATAGATCCCGGCGAAAAACAGGTAAAGCAGCAACGCACCGCCGACCGGTACATACGGACTCAGCACGAAATACGTGTCATGCACGTCCAGGTTGGCGGAAGCGACGTACAGCAGGAGCCAGGCCAGCGAAATAAGAATTCCTGTAACGAGGAACAGCAGGGAGAAAATATGTTTTTTCATTGGCATGGATGAGTAGTTTATCCTCTTCCTCCCATGCCATCGTAAATGCTTTCCCGCTTTTCCGGCGAAAGGTTTTCCACTGACGTCCTCTGCATCGCCACGAAAGAAACGATCAGCAGGATAACGGGCACAAGCAGGCACAAAATAACATGCGCCGTCTTGCCGGTAAGGGTGGTGAGAAGGTTGATCCAGGAATAGCAGGCTGCGCACCAGAAGAGCAAGATCTCCGGGTTATTTATCATGTTGGGATTGCTAATGACGCGACCGCAGCGATCGGTTACATCGTCGAGCCTGTACGGTTGAAAAAAAAGAAAATAAAGGGAAACGGAAATGCTCCCGAGAAAAAGAACGAAGCTCACAAGACGTGCGGAATCGAATAACTTTTTTTTCCGGAGCGTGAAACGACCAATGACCAGCAGGACCGGCAGGGCAACGAAGATCGCCAGTACCAGCCATTCGGAAAACAGGTACCACATCGATCAGCGGATCATGATTTTCGCGTGGGAAACGGGCCCGTTCCTGAAGCTGACGGTGCAGAAATAAATTCCTGCCGGTTGCCCGGACAGATCGATCGCGCGGGAAGAACCTGTGTTGCCGGCGGAACTGAAAATTGTTTTTCCTGTGACATCAGTGATGAAGAGATCATACGCACCGGTATTCCCCGGCAGGCTGAGGGTGAAAATTCCGCCGGAAGGATCCGGGAACGCAGAGATGCGCATCGCCGTGTTTTCTTCCGCGATGCCGGTGACCGTGTGGTAATAATAATGCGTGGAATCGCTGTTCACCCAATTGGAATTCTGCCACGACTGGTGAAGATCGCTGAGCCGGGAGTTGTTCGCGTTATACGTGTAAAAATATTGCGCGTTGTTGGTCCACGCATTG
>DASTSF010000264.1:0-13085 GCA_035760825.1 Bacteroidia bacterium | reverse complement strand
CCAGCTCCGATCCGAAAATATTCCCGCCTTTCCTGACAGGAATCGTGCTGCACAACATTCCCATCGCCATCGCATTCATGGGACTGCTTCTGCACAACGGGAATTCGAAGATGAAATCGTTCCTTTTTCTTTCGCTTTTCGCGCTGATGACGCCGGCAGGAATGATCGGGAGCTATGTCATCGGAGAGAACCTGCAGGGTGATCTCTCACCTTACTTTTCGGCGATCACGGGAATAGTCGTCGGTATTTTCCTCCACATTTCCACGACGATCCTGTTCGAGAGCACGGAAAATCACCGGTTCAACCTCATCAAGTTCGTGACGATCCTGTTCGGTGTTGCCGTGGCGTGGGCGGTGATCGGGTGACGGAGTGATGGCGGGTTAACCGAGCGCGGCGTTATTGCAGACGATACAGCCCAGGGTATGAAGGTAAACGCGGTGTTTTTCGCACCTGTCGTATTTCATGATCTTTTCTTCGAAGGGGTAAATCTTCAGCGGGACGGCATTCTCCGCATGCGTTTCGGAAAAGGCCATGATCATTTCACGTAATTCCTTCAGCACGGGAAGCACCCGGTCTTCTTTAGGAGAATAATTCAGCTTCTCCCAGCCTGTTTTCTGCGCGGCGCTGTCAATGACTTCCAGGATAAATGATTTCTGTGCTTCGAAAATTTCTTTTTTCCATCCCATATCCGAAACGTCAAAACCAACTATCCCGATCCCGAAAATATCCTGGTCCTTCTGAGCGAACCAGATCATGAGATCTTTTTCATGTTCCGTTTCAGCGAGACCGGAACCTGCAAGGCAGATGACGTCCATAATTACAGCCGTCAGACCGTTGCTCATTTTGATGCTTTGGTCGTTTACGCGTTTGTTTGAGATCCGGTTTCCCATTGAGGAAAATTAATTAATGGTCACGGCCCGGCCAAATAGGCGCTATCTTCGGGACGTGGAAAATCAACAACCAGTTTTGAAGCCCGGCGAATTCCGGATGGTGGCGAAAACCATGCAGGGACTCGAAAATATCCTTGCGAAGGAATTGCTGCGTATCGGTGCGCGGGAGATCGAAGAGCATAAGCGCGCGGTCAGTTTCATTGGCGACAAAGGCACGATGTACAAGGCGAACTACCTCCTGCGCACGGCGCTGCGGATACTGAAGCCCGTTTCGTCGTTCCATGCGAAGAACGAAAAGGATTTTTATGACGGCGTCTATGCGATCGACTGGACGCAGTGGATGACGCCCGACGATACGCTCGCGGTCGACTGCACGCTCAATACGGAAATTTTCAACCACTCGTATTTCATCGCGCAGAAAACAAAAGATGCGATCGTCGACCAGTTCCGTGATAAATTCGGACGGCGCCCTTCGGTCGATACGGAATTCCCGGCGCTGCGCATCAACGTGCACGTGTCGCGGGAGGAGGTGAATATTTCACTCGACAGCTCGGGCTATTCGCTTCACAAGCGCGGTTACCGGGAGGACACGGGCCGTGCGCCCATGAACGAAGTGCTCGCAGCCGGCATCGTGCAGCTCACAGAATGGAACCCGCGTTTCCGTCTCATCGACCCGATGTGCGGTTCGGGCACCATCGCGATCGAAGCGGCGCTGTACGCCAATCACATTCCGCCCGGCTATTTCCGCGAAAAGTTCGGCTTCGAAAAATGGAATGACTTCGATAAAGAGCTGTGGGAAAAAATCACGGACGCCGCGCTCGACCGCATCAGCAGCGAGCAGCAGGATATAACGGCCTTCGATATTTCGCAGAACGTGCTGCGTAAAGCGCGGGAAAATATTCTCCGCGCAAAAGTGGAGGACGTGGTGAAGACATTCACAGCCGATTTTTTCGAATGGACGCCGCCCGAAGGGAAAGGCGTGCTCATCATGAATCCGCCTTACGGTGAGCGCATGGACAAAGATGATTCAGATGTTTTCTACAAGCAGATCGGCGACACGTTCAAGAAAAAATATTCCGGCTATGAAGCATGGCTTATTACCTCGAACATGGAGGCGATAAAAGTCATCGGGCTGAGGCCTTCACGAAAAATAACATTGTTCAACGGGCCGCTCGAATGCAAACTGCTCAAATTTGAAATGTACGCAGGTACAAAAAAGATTCATAAGCTAAGGAAAGAGGACGGACCGGAGGATTGAACGATTACCGGCCGCGAAAGAAGAAATAACTCAGTTAAAGCCTGACCACGAATGAAAAAAATAGCGGTCTTTACCTCCGGTGGCGACGCGCCGGGAATGAATGCCTGCCTTCGCGCGGTGGTGCGCACGGCGGTGGCGGAAGGACTTGAAGTTCTCGGTATCCGTTACGGTTATGAAGGCATGATCGACGGGGATTTTTTCGGAATGGATGCATCTTCCGTTGCGAATATCATCCAGCGCGGGGGAACCATTCTCAAAACTGCGCGCAGCAAACGTTTCCTGGCGCCGGAAGGAAGAGCGCAGGCGAAAGCGCAGGTGGAAAAGCACGGCATTGAAGGAATGATCGCTATCGGCGGAGACGGAACATTCCGCGGCGCAGTGGAATTTTCAAAAATATGCTCCGTCCCCGTGATCGGTTGTCCCGGAACGATCGACAATGATCTCAACGGAACGGATTACACGATCGGTTTCGATACCGCCATCAACACGGTCATCGATGCGGTCGACAAGATCCGCGACACGGCCGAATCGCACAACCGTGTTTTCATCGTGGAAGTGATGGGACGTGATGCAGGACTTATCGCGCTGTACAGCGGCATCGGTGCGGGCGCCGAAGGAATTCTCATTCCTGAAAGCAGGAACGACATGCGGAACGTGATGGAGCGGCTCGGTTCCGGGCGGGAAGACAAACGTTCAAAGATCATCATCGTGGCCGAAGGCGATGAAGCCGGCGGCGCTTTTCGTGTAAGCGAAGAAGTGAAGAAACGTTTTCCTTCGCTTGATGTGCGCGTGACTATTCTCGGGCATATACAGCGGGGCGGATCGCCGTCCTGCATGGAGCGCGTCAATGCCAGCCGCATCGGCTATGAGGCGGTGAAAGCGCTCATCGCAGGGAAAAGACAGTTGATGACCGGAATCGTGAGCGGAAAGATCACTTTTACGCCGCTGGAGCTGGCTGTCAAGCAGATGCAGGAACCCAACCCCGAGTTGCTGAACATGATCGACATCCTCGCACGATGAAATTTTATCTTTGGTAAAATATTTCCCCTTGCGGGGGCGACTTAAAGGGGATGCTTAACTGTCTTGTCGCCAAACATATTATCCCGGAACTGTTTCTTACAGTCCTTGCACCTGAACCGAAAGTGGGAAAGACCCGTGCCAAACATGTGATTACTGACGACATGCCCCGCGGGCTGAGCGCAGAATTTTTCAATTCCGTTTCCGGGTTTTCTTCCCGCGAGTGGAATTCCGTGGCAGCGGGTTCTTCGCTTTTTCTTTCGGCGGAATTTCTCTCCGCGTTTGAGCAGGCAGCAGATCCGAACGTTTCGTTCTGGTACGCGGTCATCCGGGAAAAGCAGCAGGCCGTAGGCGTGGTGTGCTTCCAGGTGATAACACTCGCCGCTGATGAGATCGTCAAAATTCTGAAGCCGGCGGTTTCCGCTGCCGGGTTTCTCGGTTCGGGAACGACATTCTCCGGCATTGTGGGAAAGTTGCGCGAAGAAAAAGGAATGCGCATTCTCATCTGCGGGAATAATTTCATCAGCGGGGAATATTGCGTCGCGGTGAAAAAGGAATACGATGCGGAGAAGATCTACAGGGCTATCCCGCCCGTCGTAAAATACATCACCGGCCACGACCGTTCACGTGCAAAAATCTCGGCGATCCTGGTCAAGGATTTCTTCGAAAAAAAGAAAGAGCATCCGTCTTCTTCCCTGAAGAAAAAAAGATACCACCGGTTCATGGTCGAACCCGAGATGGTGGTGGACATACGAAGCGAATGGAAAACTTTCGGAGATTACCTGGAATCGATGAGCAAGAAATACCGCAACCGCGCGAAAAAAGTGATGAAGGATACGGAGACTGTCGTTTGTGAGGAATGGGGAATTGAAAAGATCGCTGCCCATGAAGAAAAGATCTATTCGCTGTACATGAACGTTCATGCAAGGGCGAAATTCCGGTTGGCGCCTTTGGGAAAGAATTATTTTTCGGCGATGAAGAACGCATTCCCCGGCAAATTCCGCCTGCACGTATACCTGGTAGGTGGCGAACCGGTTGCGTTCAGGTCTTCTTTCCTTCTTAAATCGCATCTCGAAGCGCATTTCATCGGCCTGGATTACGACGCGAATGAAAGGAACCCGCTTTACCAGCGCATCCTTTACGATTTTGTGAATGAAGGGATCACATCTCCGGTTCCTTCGGTTTATCTCGGAAGAACGGCTTCGGAAATAAAATCAACTGTCGGCGCAGTGGCCCACGACCTCGTCTGCTATATCCGTCACCGCAACAGTCTTTCCAACCAGCTCATCCGTCCGTTCATCGAATACCTCAAGCCATCCGAATGGATTCCCCGTAATCCGTTCAAGGCGGAAACGGTTGGGACTGACTGATTTTCAGCGTGCGGTGACATTTGGGATTCCCGTCTTATTCTCCTAAATTAGTATCCGCTCAACTTCACCTGTCCTAAGATTTTTCTGCATGAAACGTTTCAACGTATTCATTACCATTTTATTTACCCTGTCTCTTTCAGTTGCCCGCGCTCAGCAGGGTATCAACGGATCACTCACGCTTTCAAGCGGGACGACGATCGTCAATGAGTACACCGCCATCACCGGGTACGTGCCCGCCGGAAGCACTTCGATCACTGTCGCCAACAGCAACATGAATGCGAACGGCCGCTTCGGATGGAATCTTCGCCCGGGTGACCTGGTCATGATTTACCAGCCGCAGGGCGTCTGGCTCCGTGATGGCTGGTCCGTTGCAAACCAGTCGGATACTTCCTGGGGCGCCATAGTGAATCCCTGGGATTATAACAGTGCGGGACGCTATGAGCTTCACCAGGTGGTTTCGGTTCCCAATCTTACCACCATCAACATCGATTGCGGAACAACGTACACATATTACCACAATGGAGATCTTGGTGGCGAAGCCTGCAACCCTGAAGTGATCCGCGTTCCCCGTTATATCAATCTCACGATCAACGCGGGCGCTACGCTTTCCTGCGATGACTGGAACGGAACGATCGGTGGAATTCTTGCGGTTGAAACCTCTGGTGATATTACGGTAAACGGAACGATCGATGCCACCGGGAAAGGTTTCCGCGGCGGTGCCCTTAACAGCGATAATGCCACGTCCTACGGCAGCGCCGTGGTCTTCAACAGCGACAGCACGCTCGGTGCGGCCAGGGGAGAAGGGGTTGCCGGTTATATGCGGCAATACAATACATACGGCGGTGCGTTTGGCGGAAGTTACTGTCGTGGCGCAGCGGCAAATGCCGGGGGCGGTGGCGATGGCCACAATGCCGGAGGCGGAGGTGGTGCCAATGCACCGAATGGTTCCAATCCCGGTGCGCTCTGGAGCGGTAACGGAATCCCGGATCAGTCGGGAGCGGGCTGGACTACAGCCTGGAACCTCGAACCGCCTGTCAATACGATGTCGCTGCGGACAGCCGCTAATTCGGCGGGCGGCGGAAGAGGAGGATATTCTTTTTCTTCCAATAACAGGAATGCGACAACAACGGCTCCCGGCAATGCACTCTGGGGTGGCGATTCACGGAACCCGCAGGCAACCGGGCTTGGCGGGCGACCGCTTGATTATTCCGGTGGCCGTCTTTTTATGGGCGGTGGTGGCGGTGCCGGTGACCAGAACAACGGCGCGGGAGGTAACGGAGGTGACGGAGGCGGTTTGATCTACCTCATGTCATTCGGAAATATTAACGGTACGGGAACAATCGTCGCCAATGGAAATGACGGAGGTACGGCAAACGGGATTGATGCAGCCGGTGGAGGAGGAGCGGGCGGCACGATCGTCCTGAATGCAGTAAGCACAGTCGCAAATACGCTGACGGTAAATGCCAATGGCGGGAACGGCGGCAACCAGAACGTTTCGCTTACCACGGAAGCTGAAGGTCCGGGCGGCGGCGGCGGTGGCGGTTACATCGCTGTTTCTTCCGGAGCACCGGTAAGGAATGCGAATGGCGGTAATAACGGAACAACAAACTCTCTCGGTCTTACCGAATTTTTGCCGAACGGCGCGACGAAAGGATGCCCGGGTACCAGCAACGGATCGATCACCAATTTCACGATATCCGCAACGAACGTGACGATCTGCGCCGGCGGAAGCACGACGCTTACGGCTACGCTTTCCGGAACCGTTCCGGGTGGCACAACCATTATCTGGTACGATGCGGCAACTGCAGGAACGCAGCTGGGAACAGGAAGCACATACACAACGCCCGCGCTCGGCACTACAACGACATATTACGTTACCACCTGCCCGGGTTTCTGGAGAATACCGGTTACCGTAACTGTCGGTCCGCCTCCGACTGTCACGGCTTCTGCATCAAGTCCCGGGATCTGCACTGGCGGTTCCACCACGCTGACTGCATCCGGTGCAACTACTTACACCTGGATGCCGGGAAATCTCTCCGGTTCTTCCGTTACGGTTACGCCGGGTGCGACGACAACGTATACGGTCACCGGTTCCAACGGTCCCGGCTGCTCGAACACAGCTTCAGTTACCGTAACGGTGACACCTCCGCCCACGCTTACGGTTTCTGCTACAAATCCCACGATCTGTAACGGGAGCTCTACGACGCTCAATGCTTCCGGCGCTACATCCTACACCTGGATGCCGGGAAACCTGTCGGGATCTTCCGTTACAGTCTCTCCGACTTCCAACACCACGTACACAGTTACAGGAACCACCAATGGATGTTCTTCCAATGCGCAGGTAACGGTTACCGTCAATCCGACGCCGACTGTTACAGCAACCGCAGCTTCACCGACCATCTGCGCCGGCTCTTCCACTTCGCTCACCGGTTCGGGTGCGACATCGTACACGTGGATGCCCGGAAGTTTATCTGGTTCCCCGGTTACGGTTACACCGGCTTCGACAACAACGTATACAGTGACGGGAACAGATGGTAACGGATGCTCATCTACCGGGCAGGTAACCGTGACGGTAAATCCGCTTCCGGTTGTCTCCGTTTCACCGGCGAGCACAACGATTTGCAGCGGGAACAATACGACACTCACGGCGTCCGGCGGAACAACATACACGTGGATGCCGGGAAGTCTTTCGGGATCTTCCGTTTCGGTTTCGCCTTCAATAACGACGACGTACACTGTGACGGGAACCACATCGGGCTGCACGAATACGGCTTCCGCCACTGTAACGGTCAACCCGACGCCAACTGTAACCGCAACGGCTTCCGCGAGTCCCATCTGCATAGGTTCTCCTTCAACACTCACAGCGAGCGGTGCAACTACGTATACGTGGATGCCGGGAAACCTTTCAGGTTCATCGGTAACGGTAACGCCTGCCACTACGACAACTTATACAGTGACGGGAACTTCTGCCGGATGCACATCCACCGCGCAGGTGACTGTAACCGTGAATCCATCGCTTGTTGTAACGGCAACGGCTTCTTCATCCACGCTCTGCGATGGCACACCCGATACGCTGACATCATCCGGTGCGACGAACTACACCTGGAATCCCGGTAACCTGACGGGCGCTTCTGTGATCGTCACGCCTTCGTCTTCCGTTACGTACACCGTTACCGGCGATGACGGGAACGGCTGCACGAGCACAGCGCAGGTGAGCGTAACTGTAAATCCTTCGCCCACTGTTACCGTTACACCTTCCGGTGCAACGATCTGCAGCGGAAGCAGCACCACGCTTACGGCATCCGGGGGAACAACGTACACGTGGATGCCGGGCAATTTATCCGGCGCATCGGTAAGTGTAAGTCCTTCTTCCACTACAACGTTTACAGTTACGGGAACTTCATCCGGCTGTTCCGACACTGCACAATCAGTAATAACCGTCAATGCGACGCCTGCTGCCAATGCCGGAAATGACACGGCTTTCTGCAGCGGGGGATCTGTAACCATAACGGCAACCGGCGGCGGCACTTATGTGTGGAACGGCGGAACGCTTTCGAATGCTTCCGGCGCCAGCCAGGTGGTTTCGCCTTCTTCCGTCACAACATATACGGTTGATGTAACTGCGGCGAACGGGTGTTCCGCTTCTGATTCTGTTGTTGTTTCGGTGAATGCATTACCCGCAGCGAATGCAGGAACCGACCAGGTCGTCTGCTCGGGAACGGTGGTGAATCTTTCCGCGACAGGCGGCGGATCTTATTCCTGGAACGGAGGTTCGCTGGTGAATGCAGGCGGGCAGAATCAGTCCGATGCTCCGTCATCTACGACCAATTATGTTGTGACCGTCACTGATCCCAATGGGTGTTCCGCAAATGATACGGTACTGGTTTCCGTCAACGCGCTGCCGAATATTTCTGCCGGACCTGATCTTTCCGTTTGTCCCAACAGCACGGCCCAGCTGTCGGTATCCGGCGGAACATTGTACACCTGGATGCCCGGTTCCACGCTCAGCGATTCCACGATTTCAAATCCGGTAGCGTCACCGACGGTTTCGACAACGTACGTGGTTACGGGAACCGATGCGAACGGCTGCTCGGCCAGCGATACGGTGACTGTGAATGTCTCCAGCGTGCTTTCTGTTAATGCCGGTCCGGATGTTTCCATTTGCCAGGGCGACACCATTCAGCTTTCCACTTCCGGAGGAACAACTTATGTGTGGTCGCCGGCATCATCACTGACATCGCCGAATTCGGATACCACGGGCGCGTTTCCCGCATCGACAACGACGTACGTCGTGAACGTAACGGACGCCAATAACTGTTCGGGCAGCGATTCCGTCACTGTTTTTGTCAACCCGCCGGTAACGTTAACCACCGCAGGTGCAACGACAATCTGCATCGGGCAATCCGCGACGATCTCGGCAACGCCGTCGGGTGGAAATGCGCCATATACGTTCACGTGGAGCAACAGCCTTACCGGACCCGGACCGCAAACCGTTTCACCGGTTACAACCACGACGTATTCCGTTTCTGTCACTGATTCGCTCGGCTGCTCTTCCACGCAGCAGACTGTAACGGTGAACGTGAACCCGGCGCTGAGCGCTTCATCCGCTTCGCCGCCGGCTGCATGCAGCGGCACACCGGTCACGCTGAATGCAAGCGCCACCGGCGGTGACGGAAATTACAGCTACACGTGGCTGCCTTCGTCACAAAGCGGTTCTTCGCTCACCTTCACGCCTTCTTCGACAACAACCGTCAGCGTTGTAGTGACGGACGGATGCGGAACCCCGGCAGACACAACGCCCGTGGCTGTTACGGTTAATGCATTGCCCGTGGTGACAGCGCAGGCAAGCTTCTACGAAGGATGCGGTTACCTGTGCGTTGATTTTACAGGACAATCAACAGGCAACTGCGCATCTTCCTCGTGGACATTCGGTGATTCCGATTCGAGCAACGTGCAGAATCCTTCGCATTGCTATTCCGTAGGAACGTATGATGTTTCGTATACCTGCACCGATAACAACGGTTGTACCGGAACGGCGACGATGCCGGCGATGATCACGGTCTATCCGCCTCCGACTGCGGCCTTCACGCCTTCGATCACATCGAGCGTGCTGCTGCTGCCGCAGGGATCTTCACAGCAGATCTGCTTTGCGGATAATTCCACCGGTGCGACTTCCTGGAGCTGGGCATTTGGAACTGATACATCGACGCAGCAGAGCCCGTGCTTTACGATTGCCGATACGGGAATGTACTGCGCGCGTCTCGCTGTTTCCTCGCAGTTCTCCTGTCCTGATACGGCGCGTTACTGCTTCGATGTGGTCACCGATGCCAACTTTTCAATTCCGAACGTCTTTACGCCTAACGGCGACGGCGTCAACGATATGTTCATGATCACCGGGACGGACATCAAAGGATTCCGTTGCGAGATCTATGACCGCTGGGGCGTGAAGATCTACGAATGGAATTCAGTTGGCGGAGGATGGGACGGAAAAACAACTTCCGGGGCAGATGCCGTCGACGGCGTTTATTATTACGTGATGAGCATCACCGATTACGCCGATAATACGAAGAACCGGCAGGGATTCGTTCAGCTGATCCGTGGAAAATAGCGGAGCTCTCTGTAATTACTTCAGCTTCCCGCCGCGGAAAAAGTATTTCTGGTAATACGCTTCATCCAGGCTGCTGATCATGACACCCTTGTGTGTCGATGCATGTACGAAATGGCGGTTCTGAAGATATACGCCCACATGTGAAACTTTGTCCGAGCCGATCTTGAAAAAAACGAGATCTCCTTCGGCAAGATTTTTCTCCTTCACTTCCTCACACTGGTCGTTCAGCGAAGCTGCGGAACCCGAGATCGTTTTGCCGTAAACTTCGCTGTAAAGAGTGCAGGTAAGCCCGGAACAATCGATGCCCGCTTTGGTTTTTCCCCCGTATTTGTAAGGAACGCCGTACCATTCGTCAATAAAGCGGTAAAGCCTGAGGTTGGTGATCTCCTTTTCATCGACCTGGAGGATGCCTGCATATTTTTTTCGCAGCGCATTGTCGCTGTCAGAGGACGCAACATGCTTTTGTCCGTGGCAGGCAACAAGGAGCAGGAACAGGACAGGGGTAATTCTTTTCAGCATCTTTCACCGCACATTCTTTCAAATTTAGCGCCGGCGATGGCTTCGGGCGGATGGATGCGCCCACACTTTTCACATGGAATATGTTGATAACCAAAGCTGTCTTGAGAATTCAGAGGGAATTCCTACCTTTGAAAGAATAGCACGATCATATCCGGGAATGGACGGATTTGGTCTGACCTTTGCTTTAACCGATTTATGAAACGCTTCCTCGCGTTATTGGCTTTGATATCACTGCCGGTGCTTTTCAGCTTCCAGGCACCTGCTACTCCTGCCGGCGACACGAACGCGCGCATTAAATCCGTATTCATTTACAACTTCACGCGTTATATCGAGTGGCCGGCCGATTACAAGAGCGGGAATTTCATCATCAATATGTTCGGCACCAATGCGGCCATGCTTTCCGAGCTGAACAACATGGCCAAAACCAAGACGGTGGGAACGCAGAAGATCGAGATCCATAACACCACCACGCTGGACGGAATAGGAAAATGTAACATCCTTTACGTAACCCCGGACGAAGCAACTCCGTTAACAGACATAATCGCAAGGCTGAAAGGGAAGAGCACGCTGCTCGTTACTGAAAAACCGGGCCTGGCCAAGCAGGGATCCGCGATCAATTTTGTCATTGTGGATAACCGGCAGAAATTCGAGCTCAACCAGTCAAATGCTGAAAAATACAACCTGACCGTAAGCTCCGCGCTCGTCGCGCTGGCCATACCTGTACAATAAACGAACATGAAAAGAATAGTCCGCATACACGTAATTCTTCTCCTCGGGGTGATCCTCCTCGGCGGAAGGACGCTGCATGCGCAGACGGCCATGTACTACAATGCCACGCTTCATTTCCTGCAGGTGGGCCAGGTGGACAGCGCAAAAGCAGATGTGGAAAAACTTATGGCTGCTCCCGGCGCGAAATCGGACCCGGACAACTGGTACCTCTACGGTGTCGTTCTCAAGGAAATGTACAAGACCTATGAGCGCAACAATTTCGATTCACCTTACCGGAAACAGTCGGTGGATGCGTTCAAGACTTCCCTGAAGCTGGATACGGTCGCCGACCGCAAGAAAGTGACACGCGACAATCTTCGTTTCATTGCAGGAACTTTCTACAATGACGCCGTCACTACGCTTGATACGTCGCGTTACAAAACGTCCATTCAATGCTATGAGCAATACCGCGAAGTGACGCTCATCGTCGACAGCACGTTCGACATCAAGAAGAAAGACATCGAGTTTTATCTCGCGCTCGCATCCACGTACAACACGATCTACAATCTCGACAAGAAAAAGAACGCCGCTTTCTTCGACCTTACACGCGATACTTACCTGAAAGTGCTGACGTGGGATCCGAACAATTACATGGCGAATTACAGCATGAGCCTGCTCTACTGGAACAAAGGCGTCGACCTGATGTACAACATCGATTACGACGACAGTCTCACGGACGTTTTCGGCGTACAGGACCATTCGGTGGAATTGTTCAAACAGTCGCTCCCGTTCGCAGAAAAAGCGTACACGATGGAGCCCAACCGTGAAGAAACGCTCATCGTTCTTTCCGGGATTTATTACAGCCTCAACGAGTTTGAGAAATCCAAACAATACCAGCAGATGCTGGATGACCTGAGAAAACGTAATCCCGGAGACGGACAACAGCGATAAACAGCGACCCCAGACAGATTTATGAAATTTCGTTTTTCGATAGGGCGTAAAATTCTGCTTGGTTTCGCCGCGCTTATTCTGCTCGTCCTGATCGCGTTTTCACTCACGCTTCGCACGATCCGCCAGAGCCGTGAGATCAACGATACCATCGCGAAGCTGTACACACCTTCCGTCGATTCACTGCAGGAAATGCGCCTGCTCATCACAAATTCGAAAGCGCTCATCAACAACTGGATCAGCGTTCCCGGTCCCAGCGACGACAAACCCAAGCTGAAGATCCTTCTCGACCAGGAATACCCGCAGCTGAAAAAACGCATTACGCATCTTTCTCTCGGGTGGTCGGATACCGACCGCGTGCTCGTTGATTCCATTTTCGTCGATTGCGAAGCGCTCTGGGTGATGCACCGGAATGTGATGAACAATCTTTCGGACGTCAAAAGCTACAATGACCCGGGTATCATGTTCGACGTTCAGTCGAGCGTTCTTGATAATGACGGTGTGATCGTCGTGCAGACGAAGCACATTCTTGCGCGTCTCGATAAGCTGAAGGGGCTCGTCAACATAGCGGCCGCGCAGAAACGCGACGAGATGCTCGCCTCGTTCCAGCGACTGCAGTTCGTGGTCGTCCTGCTCCTGATCGTGCTGCCGGTGGGCGGACTCGTTATCGCATTGCTGACCGCGCGGACGATCACGCGGCCCGTGCATTACATCAAGAACATCCTGCTGTCGATGGCGAAAGGCATTTTACCGAACCAGCCGATCAC
>DASTSF010000263.1:0-2062 GCA_035760825.1 Bacteroidia bacterium | reverse complement strand
AGGAACGCGGCCCACGGAACTTGCTCTTTCGCAATGTTCAGCGCTTCGAGCGAATTGAACTGCGGAAGGGAATGATCGGAGATGATCACTTCCGGATCGAATTCTTTCACGGCACGGACAAATTCTTCGCGCGTATCTGTGATGGAAACGACGAAATTCTTCCCCGCCTTTTTCAGCTCACGCCGGATGAACTCAATATCGGCAGGATTGTCCTCGAGGATGAGGATCTTCAACGGCTCAGTATTCATGCTGTTCTTGGTTTGGGCAACTAAAGTGCGGGCTTCAGCCCGCTGTGACATTCTGCAGCATCCAGTACAGACCCAGCTGCGTGACTGCTTTCATAAAATCCCCGAACTCGACCGGTTTTACAACGTAGCTGTTCACACCCAGCTTGTACCCGTCGACAAGGTCGCGCTCTTCCCGCGAGGAGGTCATGATCACCACGGGAATGGTTTTCGTCTCTGCATTTTCCTTGATCTCCTTCAGCACCTCGAGGCCGTCCACCTTCGGGAGCTTGAGATCGAGAATGACGAGCTTGGGAGAATTGTACCGGGCGCGGTCGGAAAACTGCCCGCGTCCGAAAATGAAATCAAGCGCCTCTTCGCCGTCGGAAACGTGGTAGAGGTTGTTCGCGAGGTTGTTTTTTTTCAGCGCGCGGATCGTCATTTCCGCGTCGTTGGGATTGTCTTCGACAAGAAGGATCTCAATGTTCCTGGTTTCTGCCATAAGCGGTTTGAGTTAAAGAAGCCGGTTTTTCTGCCGGGAGTGAGAAAGAAAAATTCGCGCCTTTGTTCACCGCCGCTTCCGCCCATACGCGGCCGCGGTGCTTGCTGATGATGCGCTGCACGATCGCGAGGCCCACGCCCGTGCCTTCGAACTCTTCCATTTTGTGAAGACGCTGGAACACGCCGAACAGCTTGTCGTAATAGCGCATGTCGAAACCGACGCCGTTGTCGCGTATGGAATAAATGATCTCTCCTTCACGCACTTCGGAGCTGATCGATATTTCCGGTTTTTTCTTTTTGGAAGAGTATTTGATCGCGTTCGAAATAAGGTTCAGGAAAACCTGGTGCATAAGACCGTAATCGACATTCGCCGTGTGCAGTTCGCCGATCGTGATCTTCGCCTTGTAATCGATGGTTTTGCGCAGCTCGATCATCACGCCTTCCACCAGGGTCTGCATATTTTCCGGGCGCGTTTCGATCTCTTTTCTTCCCAGCCGCGAAAATGCAAGAAGGTCGTCGATCAGCTGCCCCATTTTTTTTGCGTTGTAGCGGATCACGCCGAGCAGCCGCCGGCCTTCTTCGTCGAGCAACTGGTTGTATTCTTCCTCGAGCATGTTCGCATACCCGCTCACGGCGCGCAGGGGCGCACGCAGGTCGTGTGAAACGGAATACGTGAACGCCTCGAGCTCTTTGTTCACCGTTCCGAGCTGCCGCAGGCTTTCTTCCAGCTCATCGTTGAGCCGTGCGATCTTTTCTTCGGAACGTTTGCGTTCGGTGATGTCCGAAATGCTTCCCAGGAAACATTTCTTTCCCTCGAACTCCACGATCTCCGACGACATCAGCAGGTCGGCCGCTTCGCCATGCGCGGGTTCATACCTGAATTCCAGCCCGCGCACGCGGCCGTTATTGCGCATCATGTTCTGCGTGATCTCCGCGCGGCGTTCGGGTGTCGATATGCCGAGGTCGACCGAGGTTTTGCCGGCCACTTCCTTGCCGCTGACCTGGAAAAGGCGGCAGAACGTTTCGTTGACATAAAGGAAAAAACCGGTTTCCACTTCGGAAACGAAAATGGCCGTCGGGCTCATCTTGAGAATCTTATCGAAGCGGTCGTTCGACCGGCGCAGCTCTTCTTCTCTCGCTCTTTTCTCCGTGATGTCTTCCGATATGCCGAGCAGGAAAGCCGGTTTCCCGTCGCTTCCCCGCAGGGGAATTTTTTTCGTGTGAAGCCATCGCTCATCGCCGGCGGCCGCCTGTATTTTTTCTTCGGGAATGTCAACGAGAACACCCTTGCCCAGCACTTCCCTGTCTTTGGTGGTGAAAAAATCCGCCTGCTCCTC
>DASTSF010000262.1:0-6038 GCA_035760825.1 Bacteroidia bacterium | reverse complement strand
GGACAGAGCGTTGCCGACATCACGCCGCAGGGCGCTCCTGCAGCGGGCCAGGTCGTATACGTGTTCAATCCTTCCGGCGATGCGACGCCTTATTCCACGACGACGACGACCACTTCCGGCACACAGGGCACGGGTGGATCGGTTACGATGAACGTCAGCACAAGCGGAGATCCGAACGCGGGCAACATGGGCACCAGCACGACGGTGAACGACGGAAGCGGGCAGGCATCGACCACGACGACGACCACGTCCACCACGACCACGGGCACAACCGACAATGCGAACGTGGGAATGAACATGGGCGGTGTCGGTCTCGGCATCAACATCAACGTGAACGACGGAACCGGCGGAACCGGAACGACGACAACCACGACGACGACGACCACCTATTCCAGCACCACCACAACCAGCGGCACAGTCGACAACGGAGGAACCACCACCACCACCGCCGTTCCCCCAAGCACGACCTCCACGTCAACATCCTGCTCTTTCCCGATGTCTTCCGCTGATTTCGAAAAAGCGAAAAACTCGATCTCCGCACAGGGATTCGATGAGAGCCGCGAGAAGATCGCGAAGCAGGTGCTGAATACGAACTGCATGAGCACGGCGCAGGTGAAAGAGATCATGGCGCTGTTTTCCTTCGAGGAAACCAAGCTCGACTGGGCGAAGTTCGCATACGGAAAAACCACCGATCCGCAGAACTATTACCAGCTGAACGACGGATTTTCATTCTCATCTTCCGTGGATGACCTCAACAGCTACATCGAAAGCCACCAAAAGTAACCGCGCTTACTAAATGGAAAGCCGCAGAAATTTTCTGCGGCTTTTTTGCTTTCCGGGATGGCCATTTTTCATTTACGGCCCGGTCATGTGAAAGCCGTTCGCCAGGCAGGATGCGCCTTCCGCATCCCGGATAAAAAAATCCTGCACGGAGTGCAGGACCAGGGATGTGACGGACGATGAAAACTAACGGCTCTTGTTGCGGAACGGCCGGTCGCCGTTCATTCCCGGGTTGTTATTATTCATCGCGGGACCGTTATTGCCCGGGGGCGGCGGACCGTTCATGCCGGGACCTCCGTTCATGGGAGGACCACCGTGAGGCTGCATCATGCGTAACGCCTCGGCAATAATGGAGGAGAATTTTTCTTTCTGCTCGTCGTTGCAGATGGCGCGCACGGCGAGAAAATGATCGAACGTGGCGGTTTCGATCTTCGACTGGTAATCGCCCACGTTATGTGAAAGCCGTGCGATCAGCACCGAATCGGGATGCTCGCTTTCCAGCTGGTGCACCAGCGAATCGCGCGTGGCGTGAATGAGAAGCTCGTAATGCTGCACGGCATCGCGGTGCCTGTACATCAACGCTTCGAACTGCTGCTGCTGCTCAGGCGAAAACCCGAGCTCCTGCACGAGGAAAGCCGACGGGCCGGGTCCGTGGTCCTGCATGTCGGGTCCGGGAGGCGGCGGACCGCCCGGCATTCTCATTTCATGGCGGTTCATCATCCTCCCCGGCCGCTTGACCACAAGGATCCCGAGCAGCAGGGTGTTCATCAGCAAAAGAATGATGAGGGCGGCGCCGGTAAATTTTGTGTTCTCGAGAAGCTTCATGACTCAGTTATTTTGACAATTCAACAGTTGTATTTCAATACCACGCGCCGCCTTCGGAAAAATAATACGAACCCACATCGCTGATCGTGGATGATTGCTGTGCGGAAACGGCTGTGTTTTCCTGGTTTTCACCGGAAGGACTGAGGTAAATGAACGCGACGGCCCCGTTGATCAGCATAAGCGCAATGCCCGCCACCCAGAGCCATTTCGCGGGGCGCATTTTTCCCCGGCGCATCGATTCAATGGAAGAAATTATTTTTTCATCCAGCGCACCGGGCGCATCCGCACGCGATATCCCGTCGAGGCTTTTCAGGGTGAGCTCCGCTTCTTCTTCCGGGTTGAATGATCTTTTTTCCATGACCTACTTTTCCGATTGGTAATAGTTCTTCAGCAAATTTTTCAGGTTCTGCTTCGCACGGTGCACGAGCGATTCGACAGCGGGCAGTTTCATCTGCATCACTTCGCAGATCTCCTGGTAGCTCAGCCCTTCCACTTTTGCGAGGGTGAACGCGACCTTCTGGTTTTCCGGAAGGCAGGAGATGGCAGCGAAAAGTATCTTCGCCCTTTCCTTCTGCTCGAGCGCAACGCCGGGATGCGAAAAGTTGTGGCCGGCCGGTATCTGCACATTTACCTCGCCGTCGATGCGGACCGTTTCGCCGGAGCGTTTTCCCCGCTGCTTCGAACGCAGATGATCGAGGCATTTGTTCGTCGCGACACGGTACAGCCACGTGGACATTTTCGATTCCATCCTGAAATTTTTCACAGAACGATACACTTCGATAAACACCTCCTGCGTCATGTCCTCCGCATCTTCCGCGTGCTGCAGCATTCCCAGGCAGGTGTTGTACACCAGGCTGCGGTAGAGCTTGAGCAGCTTTCTGAAAGCGCCGGAATCACCCGACTGCAGTTCGTTTATGAAAGATTCGTCTTCCATCCCAGGTATGCGGGACCAAAGCTAATCTTTAGTGATAAGACGTCATAGGAGGAAGAAACTTTCGGCCCCTGCCATCGCGGATGCCAAAAAAACCAAAGAAAAACCGGAACGTTATGCTGGTACCGGTATTGGATTTTACCTGCCAAACTGCGGTATTCAGCTTATTGCAGCCCGTTTTGTACCGCAGAGGCAAAGATCCGCTGAATACAGGCGTGAGCCCGTACTGGAGCGCCGCCTTATTTCGAATTATTGGCTTCCCAAAGCGTCTGTATTTTGTGGTCGTTCCAGAAATCGAAAATGGTTAGCTGGCCGTACAACGTGCGGATACAATCTACGAAGGCTTTCCGTTTTGTATCGACGCTGGTATATTCGGTAGCATAATTGATGTAATCACCCGGGGCCGGGCACCAGTCGCCGCCCGGCAATATCCACTGGCCCACGTTTTGAGTCAGTGTCAGCTCGTTTTCGTCGATGTAATAGGAATGAGGCTGCTTCCCGCCATGAAGGGAAACCGAAATGTGATGGCCGGGACTCATGTAAACATCCATGTATCTTCCTTCCGGGACCGAGTTGATGTTGAAGAGTTTGTCGTCATCGATATCGCTGAAACCGGAAAACTCCTTCATTTTTCCCGGCGTGTAATCATCACCTACTTCCTGGATGAAAAAGCCGTTGAAAACAGCACCTATTCTTACCTGCGCCTTTGGACCTGTAATGCCGAAAATGAGATAGCATTTGTTGATCTCGTCGTAAATAACGTGGCAGCGGCTGATGCCGTCACGGATTTTCGTATACACAACACCATTCGGTCCGCCCGCCAGCGTGGTAAAGGCCGGCCGCCAGTTCATTACGCCGGGGAATGCGTCACAACCACTATTGTTCCAGCGGGTAAAGCTTTTTTCCAGTTTTATATCGATGTCTTTCGAAGTAGTCAGCTTTCCCTTCTCGTCAAAACGGCCGAGCTCCACAGCTATCGCGTGGTCGTCCGTGGAAAGCACCTTGAAGGCCTCCATGTAGTCGTCATTCACCCTGAATACCTGCCAGAACGTTTCATCGTCCTTCGCAACTGAACAAAGATCGTTATCGCCCAAATCTTCTATCGAAAGATCATTTTTGCTGAAGCGATAAAGTTTGTACACATCGTTACCGAGCTTATCCTCCCAGCCCGGGTCCTTGATGGCAGTGATCACGAACAGGTATTTTGAATTCGCGTACATCGTTATCACGAAACCGAAATCCTCCACGTCAATGGATTTCGAAGTGGAATTCCCGCTTGTGTCTACCCGTGTAATAACCGGGTTCTGTCCGCCGCCCTTCTTTTTTTCCTCGGTGAACGAAAGCACATAAATACTGTTCCCGTCATTGCTTGCGCATTCGTAATCGATCTCGCTTTTTTTGGCGTTGGGAATAACGATCTCCTTGTTCCAGGCCAGCTTTCCGTTGATATCTATCCTGGCCATAAGCAATGATTTGCCGCTGCGCGTATAGCTGCCTTTGTGGCCTTCGATAAGAACGCCGTTTTTCCCGAGATCCAGGGGTTGCGTTCCCCAGTCATCATAGTCGAAATCCTGGCGGACGATACCGGAACCGGAAACAAAAGAGCAGGCAACAAAGGCCAATGCGGGTAGGAGCTTTCTGAATGTCATCTGGACAGGATTTGGTTTATAAAGTTAAAATGTTCCGGAAATACGCAAAGAAAGAAGATAATAAGTTAACATTTGGCTGACAAAACACCTTCTTTTCCCCTGGCTTTCCATGTGCCGTTTCTTCGCGAACGACTTTCAAAGTATTTTTAACCGATGGAAAAAAGCAGCTGTTTTCAATTCGGAAGGATAACCCGGACCTCGGGCGTAAAAGGAGAGATCGTGATCGACCTGGACGTCGACCGGCCGGGACGTTATTCCGCAATCGATTCTTTCTTTGCCGAGATCAACGGTTCGCTGGTGCCGCTCTTCGTGACGAAGGCGCGCTTGCAGGGAAAGCAGGTGATCGTGCAGCTCGACGGGTTCAGTTCGCCTTCGGAATCGGAAACACTGGTGGGCTGTGATGCTTATCTCCAGCTGTCGTTCCTCCCGCCGCTGGGAAAAAACAAATTCTATTTCCATGAAATTCCCGGGTTCGGGGTTTACGATGAAACGTACGGGAACATCGGCATTGCGGAAGACGTTGTGGAACGAAGCGGGCAGCCCGTGCTGCGTGTGATGAAGGACAACATAGAAATTCTCCTCCCGCTTTTCCAGGGCGCCGTGAAGAACGTGGACCGCGAAAAGAAAACGATCCTGGTGGCAAGTCCCCCGGGACTCATCGATATCTATCTCGGTAAAAACGAAAGCGAACAGGATGGCGAAGCGGACGGAAATGATTTTCCGGAGGAAGAACAACCGCGATGACAGATGCGCACGGGGGATGAAAAACCTCCGTATCTCCAAGCCTCCGGGCGGGAAATTGGAAAGTGAGGCATCAGGAAGCGGCCGAAGTGAACCGGAAATTTCTTATTTTAGATAATTAACCCGGAATTCTTCCGGGGATCCCGTCCGGGTTTATGGCGAACAACGCTTTTGCCTTCAAAAAATTCACGATCCACCAGGACAGGTGCGCGATGAAAGTCGGCACCGATGCAGTTCTGCTCGGCGCATGGGCCAAAACGTACGGTGTGCGCAACGCGCTTGACATCGGCACGGGCACGGGCGTGATCGCGCTTATGCTCGCGCAGAAATGCGGGGCGCACATCGACGCGATCGATATCGACTCCGACGCGGTGGCCGATGCGGAAGAGAACGCAGCCGCAAGTCCGTGGGCCGACCGCGTGGCGGTGCACCATTTGTCGCTGCAGCAATTCACGGAAACGGCGGAAAAAAAATACGAGCTCATTGTCAGCAACCCGCCTTTCTTCAGTGATTCGCTGCCGGCTTCGGAAGCATCGCGCAACGCCGCGCGCCACACAGTGCTTCTGCCCTTTTCCGATCTCATCGCTTCCGTGACGAAGCTGCTTGCGCGAGACGGGAAATTCTGCGTGATCCTTCCTTCGCGCGAGGGCGAACAGTTCCGCGCGCTGGCGGAAAGCAAGGGACTTCATCTTACGCGCCTCACCCGCGTGCGCACGACGCCCGAGAAAGCGGAGAAGCGCTGGCTCATGCAGTTTGCATTTATGCAAAAACACATTTCCGATTCCACGCTCGTAATTGAAAAGGACAACCTGAACGCGCAGCATTACACCGACGAATACCGCGAGCTGACGAAAGAATACTATCTCTATTTCTGATCAGCGGAAGCTCATTCCCGTTCGCAGTTTACGATACGGCACAGGAACTGAAAAGAGCCGAACGTTCCACGGTAGCCCGGGGCGAAGCGGAAAGCCCGCAGGCACGAGGACTTGCAGCGGAGCACCGGAACACAGGAACAAAGAAGCGGTAACGGTGCGCTTCAAAAAGCGGAAGCCACAGTTCTTCCGTAACTTTACCTAAACTTTCACGGGATGGGATTCAAAAAGTTCATTGCG
>DASTSF010000261.1:0-4757 GCA_035760825.1 Bacteroidia bacterium | reverse complement strand
CATCTGGAAACGGTCGATCTCGAGCGAATCCTTGATCGTTCTCCCGAAAGGCGCGAACGGGTATATCACGTCGTCGAGCGAAGGGATATCCGGGGCGGTGGTATCTTTCGGTTCCGGTTTCGGTGTGAACGGCGCGGTTTGCGTGGCCGACCATTTGATCCATGTGCCGTCGGGTTCCTGACCGCTTCCGCTCATCGCTTTTGTTTTGGGATCGATGAGGCCGGTAAGCAGCACGGTCGTTCCTGATTTTTTATACGTCCATGAAATATCGACGCGGTTGCCGTCGCAGGAAACATTCACGGGGCCTTTGATGCTGTCGATCTTTTTGAACGATCCTCTCGGCTTGAAAATGTCTCCTTCCACGTCGAGTGTCATCGGGTTTCCGCCGACGGTCATGGAATATGTTCCGCGTACGTCGACGGTGTTCGCATCGCGCAGGATGTATTGCTTCCCTTTCACCCAGTTTTCCCAGATCACCGCATCATCGGTAAACACATTCCCGTTCGTGATGATGAAATTCGCCAGCAGGCCTTTTTTCAGCGCGCCTGTTTTATCCGCGATGCCCAGCAATTGCGCAGGAACGGTTGTGAGGGCTTTCAGGGCCGCTTTTTCCGACAAGCCGAATTTGATCGCTTTGCGGAGGTTTTCCCAGAAATCTTTTTTGTCTTCGAGATCGGAAGTCGTCAGCGCGAAATTGATCCCGTATTTTTCAAATGCGCCAGGATTCAGCGGCGCCATTTCCCAATGCTTGAGGTCCGTGTATGCGATCTGTTCCGCATCATACGGATCGGAAACGTCGAATGCTTTCGGGAAATTCAGCGGGAGGATGAACGAGGCATTCGTGTTCTTCATTTCGTTCATGCGCTGGTATTCATTGCCGCTTCCTTTGAAAATATACTGGATGTTGAATTCATCGCCCACCTTGTCTGCACGCAGGACGTTCCATTTGTCGGTCGTCTCGAAGATCTGCGGCAGCGACTGCACGTTGTTCCACGCTTCGAGGGAAAGGTTGAACTCTTTCCGGTTTTTCGCCGTGCGGTACCAGTCGGCGTCATAATAGGTCTGGCGCAGCAGCGCGATCGCTCCCATGAGCGAGGAAGGATATTCCTGCCGCGAGGTTCCTTTGTCGAAGGAAAGGCAATTCGCCACTTTCTGTTTCACGAAAACGGAATTGTCGCCGTCTTCCGCGTTCAGTGTGACGCAGGATGCTGTTCCCCGTGCGATGCCGTCATTGCTGTACACCATCACCGTTCCGAAACCGAGCCCGCGCATTTCTTCAGCGGCTTTTTTGTCGGATGAAAAAACAGCGGAAGCGTCCGTTTCCGGTTTCAGCGCATCGTTCCAGCCGTAAGCGCCGTCGCGTGCGGAGAAATACTGGGGACCGGGTGTCCACGGACTTCTCTTCGGTTCCGGCATTCCGTATGTCGTGTAAGGATCGATGAAGGAAGGATAGATCCATTTTCCCTGCATGTCGTAAACGACAGCGCCCTTCGGTATGTTCACCGTCGTGCCGATGTCCGTGATCATGCCGTCCTGCACGAGCATCGTTCCGTTGCCGATCACGGTTTCCGCGTCGGCCTGGATGTGCGCATTGGTGAAGGCGAAGACCGTGTGACGTTTATCCGGGGCGCCGTTGGTCTGGAAAGTGGTGAGCTGCGCCTGCGCACCGTGGAGAACGGCAAAGGCGGAGATCACGCAGAGTAGTTTTTTCATTCTGGATTTTATTTCTGGAAGAAGCAAAAATATCCTTTTTTTCACCAAGTGGCGGGAAGCGGGGATGAGCGGTAATGAGGGCGCATTTTTCCTTACTTTTGACAGGATAAAAAACCGCTGAATCCTATGGAAATCCTCGCGCACATTCACTCCGGCCTTCGCTGGATCGTTCTCATTCTCATGCTCGCCGCAATCTTCATGGCTTTCTCGGGCATGAACGGCGGCAAACCGTTCAACCGCAAGCCGGCGCTGTTCGCACTTATCTCGGTGCATACGCAGCTGCTTATCGGCATCATTCTCTACATCCTGATGATGAATTCCCTGAACTGGGATTTTTCTGCAGCGAAAAACGATCCTGTGCTGCGCTTCTTCACAATGGAGCACATTACCGGGATGCTCCTCGCTATCGCGCTGATCACGGTCGGTCATTCAAGGGCTAAGCGCGGTGATACGGATAAAAAGAAATGGAAATCCATTGCGATCTTTTATACGATCGGGCTTGTCCTTATGCTGGGAGCGATTCCCTGGCCTTTCATGCAGAAATTCCACAGCCTCGGCTGGTTCTGAAAAAGCAGCATTCATGAAAAAAATCATTTTTGTTTTTGCGGGAGCCGTTGCCCTTTTTCTTTTTTCCTGCGGCAATGACAAAACACAAGCTTCCGGGCAGGACACTTCTTCGGGTTCCGCCACAACGGTTGAGTCTGCAGACGGATCTTCGCTGTATTCTTCCAAATGTGTTTCCTGTCACGGCGATAAGGGCGACAAAGGCTTCATGAACGCGGCCGACCTTTCGAAATCGACGCTCGATCACCCGGGAATTGTGGCCGTGCTGAAGAACGGGCGCAACACCATGCGTTCGTTCAGCGGGGAACTCGATGATGCGCAGATCGAAGCGGTGGCGAAATATGTAGAGTCGCTGAGGCATTAACTTGAGACATTCGGCGACAGAAGATCGGAAGGACTGCAAATGAAGAGAGGGTGTGCAATTGCCGGATGTTATCCCGATGACCGTCGTTATTCTTTTCCCGCTTCCGATATGAGCGCTTCTTTTCAACGCATCGCGCCTAACGCCTGATCCATCGTGCCAGAAATTTCAACACAAAGAGCCATTCTCATCGGCGTTCTCGACAAGCGGCAGGACGACCGGCAGCTGCAGGAATACATGGATGAGCTGGCTTTCCTGGCCACCACGGCCGGGATCGAACCGGTGAAACGTTTCACACAGAAGCTCGATCATCCGGATCCGAAATTCTACATCGGTTCCGGGAAAGCGAAAGAGATCGGCGAATACATCAACGCGAATGCGATCGACGTCGTGCTGTTCGATGACGAGCTTTCTCCTTCGCAGCAGCGCAACCTTGAAAAAGAATTCCAGCGCAAGGTCATTGACCGCAACCTGCTCATCCTCGATATTTTCGCTTCACGCGCACGCACGGCCCACGCAAAAACGCAGGTGGAGCTGGCGCGCAACGAATACCTGCTCCCGCGCCTGACAGGTATGTGGACGCACCTCGAACGCCAGCGCGGCGGTACAGGCACGCGCGGCGGCGCAGGCGAAAAGGAAATTGAAACGGACCGCCGTATAGTACGCGACCGCATCGCGCTGCTGAAAGAGCAGCTGAAAGAGATCGACCGGCAGATGACGACGCAGCGAAAAAGCCGCGGACAGCTCGTACGTGTGGCGCTTGTCGGCTATACGAACGTGGGAAAATCCACGATCATGAACCTCGTTTCGAAATCGAAAGTATTCGCCGAAAATAAATTGTTCGCGACGCTCGACACGACGGTGCGGAAAGTCGTGGTGGGAAATCTTCCTTTCCTGCTTTCCGATACGGTCGGGTTCATCCGCAAGCTGCCGCACCAGCTGGTGGAGTCGTTCAAGTCGACGCTCGATGAAACGCGTGAAGCGGATATTCTCCTGCACGTGGTCGACATCTCGCATCCGAATTTCGAGGACCAGTTCCGCGTGGTGAAAGAAACGCTGCTCGAGATCGGCGCGGGTGACAAACGGACAATTCTCGTCTTCAACAAGATCGATGCTTACCGCGAATCGCCGCACGAAACGGATCCGCAGGACCCGGCAGAGCGCCGGCCGCTTTCACTCGCCGAGCTGGAAAAAAGCTGGATGAGCAAAATGAGCGATCCGTGCATTTTTATTTCCGCCACTGACAAGGAAAACATCGAGCAGTTCCGCGAATTGCTCTTCGACGAGGTGAAGGCCATTCACACGAAACGATATCCTTACGACAAACTGGAGTTCTGGAAGTGATGCGGTGATGATGTGATCACCGGCACGGGTAAAGTTCAGTCATAACGGCCGGAATCAAAGTGCTGCCCGCGGCAGATCCACCGGTGCGCGGAATTTTCCGGAATAGTTTACGCCTTTTTCTTCTTTTTGCTCTTCGATTTGTCACCCGGGCTGTTCAGCACCGCTTTCCTGTCGCTTTTCTTTTTCGTGTCTGCGGGACCTGCAGGCGATGAGTCTTTTTCTTCCTGGCGGTGATCGTTCTTCATGTCCGCGTAAAGCAGGCGCATCATGCGGCGGTCGCGGAGGTAAATGTCGGAATGCAGGAAAACATTTCCGTCCGTATCGACATCGCAGGTGAAATAGCGCACGTGGATGGGCAGCGGTTTCTTCAGGTTGATCTTGCGCTGGTCGCCCGTGGTGGTCCAGAAATCGAACGTGTCGCGCGGGAGCTTGACGCTGTCGTCGCGGATGAGGAAATGCGCGAGGTCCATGTAATCCTGCAGGCGCATGCAGCCGTGACTGAAAGCACGCGTTTCGTAACGGAAATATTTTTTCGCATTCGTGTCGTGCATGTACACGCTGTACTTGTTCGGGAAATCGAACTTCATAATGCCGAGCGCATTGTCGTCGCCGGTCATCTGGCGGAACTTGAACGGAAGATTTCCTTTCCCGTACCGGCTCCATTTCACCGTTTTCGGATCGACGAGCTCGTTGTGCAGATCGAGCACTTCGTAATGTTCGCGGCGGAGATAGCCGGTATCGCGTTTGACGTGCGGAAGTATTTCTTTCCAGGAAA
>DASTSF010000260.1:0-4471 GCA_035760825.1 Bacteroidia bacterium | reverse complement strand
GCTGCGCGATTCGTCTTCGATCCATACCGGCCGTGACGGATCGAGCTTCGTCAGCGCATGAACGAAATCGTTTTCGAACTGTTCGACTGTCGGCTGCGGGTCCTGGCCGATCGCGCCATACGAAGAGCCTTTGTGCCGCGCCAATCCTTCGAGGTCGAGCACCTGCTCTCCTTTCCGCGCCAGTTCATGGAGGATATCCGTTTTCCCTGATCCCGTTTCACCACCGACTACCCGGAGGTCGAATTTCCGCCCGGTATTCGACAGCACGAAATTCCGGTAGGCTTTATATCCGCCGGAGAGCAGCAGGACTTCCATCCCGGCCGTTTCGAAAAGCCAGGCCATGGAAGCGCTTCGCATACCGCCCCGCCAGCAATGAACGGCGATCTTTTTCCCCGGCGCATTCTCCCGGGCCTTCAGTATGAAAGCTGTCATTTTCGGTCCCACGAATTCAAGGCCTTTCAGGACAGCCGCTTCATTTCCCTGCTGTTTGTAGATCGTGCCAACGGCGGCCCGCTCTTCATTGGTGAAAAGCGGGATGTTGAATGCGCCCGGGATGTGGCCGCCGGCGAATTCGGCCGGGGAGCGCACGTCTGCAACCGGTATCCCGGTGGATTCCAGGAGAAAATTTTCGATAGAAAGCCGGGTGGGCAAGGAGGAGGTGTTTGGGATATGAGAAAAAGACGTATATTCGCAGCCTCAAATTTAAACAATAGCGAGATGGCAAATCACAATTCAGCCAAGAAGCGTATCCGTTCAAACGGAGCGAAAAGACTGACCAACCGTTACCAGGCGAAAACGACGCGTAACGTGATCCGCAAGATCCGCGCTGAGAAAGACGCAAAGGTGGTATCAGAAATGCTGCCGAAGGTCGTTTCCATGCTGGACAAACTGGCGAAGAAGAACGTCATTCACAAGAATAAAGCTGCGAACCTGAAGAGCAAGATCATGAAAGCTGCAAAGGCAGGCAAATAAACGCGCTTAATTTTTTTACTGGGAAATGCACTCTTAACAGGGTGCATTTTTTTTATCATTTTTTTATGGAAGAAGAAAAGACAGGACAAGGGTATGCAACGCAGAAAATGCCGATCAAAACATGGGCCGAGGACGACCGGCCGCGGGAAAAGTTCCTGCTCAAGGGCCGTCATTCGCTTTCCGACGCCGAGCTGATGGCGCTGATCATCGGTTCCGGGAGCAGGGATGAATCGGCGCTGGATCTTTGCAGGAGGATACTGGCTTCCTGCGGGAACAACCTCGATCGCCTCGGGAAAATGGGCACCGGCGAGATTAGCTCGTTCAGGGGAATGGGAAATGCCAAAACGATCAGCCTGCTTGCGGCGCTGGAGCTGGGCCGCCGCAGAAATGTGCAGAGCGCCGGAAGCGCCGTCAAAATAGCCTCGAGCGGGGATGCCTACGCGCTGCTTCGTTCCTGTCTTTCCGATCTTGCGCACGAGGAATTCTGGGTCGTGTATCTTAACCGTTCGAACATCGTGGTGAACCGCGAGCAGGTGAGCCGCGGCGGGATGAACGCCACCGTGGTCGATCCGAAGATCGTTTTCCGCAAAGCGCTTTCGGCAGGGGCGGCGAATATAATTCTTGCGCATAATCATCCTTCCGGCGCCGTACGTCCGAGCGAGCAGGACATGCGTTTAACGCGGAGACTGAAGGAAGGAGCGGCGTTGCTGGAGATCGGGCTGCTGGATCACATCATCGTAGGCGACAATTTATATTTTAGCTTTGCAGACGAAGGGTTGTTATAGAAGAAAATGATACGTCTTTTCACGGTTACGGGAGCGAGGCCCCAGATCATCAAGGCTGCCGCAATCAGCAGGGCGATAAGGTCGCGTTTCAGCGACGTAATGACGGAGACGATCATTCACACAGGCCAGCATTACGATGAAGAAATGTCCGGGATTTTTTTTTCAGAGCTCGGTATCCCGGAGCCGGTGCATAATCTCCGCATTTCAGAAGAGAACGACCCTGTAAGAACAATGATCCGGCGCCTCTCAGAATTGTTCCGGCAGGAGAAACCCGATGTCGCACTTGTGTACGGCGACACGAATTCCACGCTGGCCGGGGCATTTGCCGCCAACAACTGCGGGATCCCGCTGGTGCATGTTGAAGCCGGACTCCGTTCATTCAATACGGACATGCCGGAAGAATTCAACCGGATCGCCACCGATCATTCCTCGTCCCTGCTTTTCGCACCGACGGACACCGCTGTCGCCAACCTGGAAAAGGAAGGCATCGCCGGCGCGCGGGAAGGAGAAAGGGCAGGCGTAAATAATCCTGTGGTCTGCCGCTGCGGCGACATCATGTACGACAACAGCCTGCATTTTGCTTCGCTCGCCAGGCCGCTTTCACAGCTACCGGGCATGAGCGACCTGGCAGGAAAACCGTTTTTCCTGGCGACCGTCCACCGGAATTTCAATGCCGACGACGAAACCCGTTTGTCTTCCGTTTTCCGCGCATTTGCCCGGCTCGGTGAAGAGCAGCATGCACCGGTGGTCGTGCCGCTGCATCCGCGCACTCGGAAAAATATCTCTGCGCCGCTCCGGGATGAAATAGAACAGGCGCGCAGGAAAGATTTCGTCCGCATTCTTCCGCCCGTCGGTTTTCTCGATATGATCACGCTGGAAAAAAATGCGCGGCTCGTGCTGACGGATTCCGGCGGCGTGCAGAAGGAAGCATATTTTTTCCGTAAGCCCTGCGTGGTTTTGCGTGAAGAAACGGAATGGGTGGAGATCGTCCGCCAGGGATGCGCTTTGCTGTCAGGTACAGGAACAGAAAACATTCTGCGGGCGGCGCGTGAGCTGCTTGAGCGTGACGAGTTCCGTTTTGCCGGACTTTTCGGCGACGGGCGCGCGGCGGAATTCATCTGCGAGAAAATGATCTTCCATTTCAGTCCGCAGTGAGCACGATCACGATATACACCCACCGGATCACAGGACGGAACAGATACATTTTCCGCCTGTATTTCCGCGACCTGCTCGGGATGGAAGTGCGCATCACCGACAATGCCGAAGAATTTCTTGCAGCGGAAGGAGTGAAGCTCAGCTACACCACGCAACCGCTGAAGGACGAGCTGTTTTTTCTTTCGCGCAACCTGCTTTTCGAAACGGGCATCAGCGAGCAGAACATTACTGTTTTCGACTGGGAAGGGAATAAGGCTTTCTTTTCTTCGGGTAAAACATCGGCGCTTCCGTTCGATCTTTTTGCGGCGGGCTTTTACCTGGTGAGCCGTTACGAAGAATACCTGCCGCATATCCGCGACCGTCTCGACCGTTTCGA
Source organism: Bacteroidia bacterium (assembly GCA_035760825.1). Taxonomy (GTDB): domain Bacteria; phylum Bacteroidota; class Bacteroidia; order Palsa-965; family Palsa-965. The sequence continues at coordinate 1,183 of DASTSF010000260.1, read as the reverse complement.
TGCGCACCAGTCGCTGGCGTGGCTGCACGGATTCCTGCATGTGCCGGTTGTCAACCGCTGGGCAATCCTGCTGAAGGAAAAAATACTGGAAAGATTCCCGGGCACGGTTTTCCGGGAAGAAGGCTACCGTTTTATTCCGTCGATCGATATCGATAACGCGTGGGCTTATCTTGAAAAAGGCGTTATGCGCACGGCGGGCGGATATGCGCGTTCGGTTTTTCGCATGGACTTCGAGGATTTCCGCAGGCGCACGCAGGTGCTGCTTCACACGCGGAAGGATCCGTACGATACGTACGAGTACCAGCTTTCGCTGATGAAAAAGACCGGCGTCCGCCCGATGTATTTTTTCCTTGTCGGCGATTACGGCGTGAACGACAAGAACGTTTCCACGCAGCGAAGAAAATTCCGTGAGCTGATCCGCCACCTCGCGGATTATTCCGAGATCGGCGTCCATCCTTCATTCGCATCGAATACGTTGCCCGGGAAGCTGCAGGTGGAAATTCAGCGCCTGAAGAACATCGTTCACCGCGAGATCACGAACAGCAGGCAGCATTTCCTCATGCTGAGATTCCCGAACACGTACCGCAACCTGATCGAACGCGATATTACGGACGATTTTTCCATGGGATTTGCGAACGAACCCGGTTTCCGTGCCGGGATCTGCACACCTTTTTTCTTTTACGATCTCGATCTCGAATCGGAAACCGTGCTGCGCGTTCATCCGTTCACCGTGATGGACGCCACGCTGAATCTTTACCTGAAGCTGACGCCGGAGGAGGCGATCGCAAAAATAAAGCTGCTGAACGAAGAGGTGCGGAAAGTGAACGGAACGTTCATGTCGCTGTGGCACAACGAAACGCTCAGCGATGAAAAAGAATGGAAAGGCTGGCGGATTGTTTACGAAGAACTGCTGAAGATTGCAACCTGAGAAAAAAAAGATCCGGCACCTGCGTTCGCACGAGATCGACAGGCAGCGTTGGGACGAATGCATCCGCAGATCGTTCAACGGGATCATTTACGCCTACTCGTGGTACCTTGACGTTGTTTCGCCGGGATGGGAAGCGCTCGCCGATGAAAAGTACGAAACGGTGATGCCGCTGACGTGGGCAAAAAAAATGAGCGTCCGTTACCTCCGTACGCCCTTCTTCGTGCAGCAGCTCGGTGTTTTTTCGGTAAACAAGCA
>DASTSF010000259.1:0-4587 GCA_035760825.1 Bacteroidia bacterium | reverse complement strand
ACGTAAATCTTCGACTCCTTGTTCATGCCGGGAAAATATCCTATTCGTGAAACTGGTTTATGCTGTGGCCTCCTTCGAGCAGGTACTTGTCGCGCGAGAAAAGCTTGAGATCTTCCATCACCATTTCCTTCACGAGCTCTTCCAGGGAAAACTTCGGTTCCCATCCCAGCTCTTTTTTGGCCTTGGATGCATCGCCTACCAGCAGGTCCACCTCCGCCGGCCGGAAATATTTCGTGTCGATCTCGACGATCGCTTTTCCCGTTGCTTTATCGTAGCCTTTTTCATCCACCCCTTTTCCTTTCCATTCGATGGCGATACCGGCGACATTGAATGCCCATTCCACGAATGTGCGCACGGAAATTTTTCTTCCCGTGGCAAGAACATAATCGTCCGCAGCCGGTTGCTGGAGCATGAGCCACATGCCTTCCACGTAATCACGCGCATGCCCCCAGTCGCGTTCGGCATCCAGATTTCCGAGATACAGCTTGTCCTGCAGCCCGAGCCTGATGCGCGCCACGCCGCGGGTGATCTTGCGTGTGACGAACGTTTCTCCGCGCACAGGGCTTTCGTGGTTGAACAGGATGCCGTTGCACGCATAGAGTCCGTAAGCTTCGCGGTAATTTTTCGTGATCCAGTAGCCGTACAGCTTCGCCACACCGTACGGACTTCTCGGGTAGAACGGTGTCTTTTCCGTCTGCGGAATTTCCTGCACGAGGCCATACATTTCCGATGTGGATGCCTGGTAAAAACGGGTTTTGCTTTCGAGCCGCAGGATGCGGATGGCCTCGAGCAGGCGAAGCGTCCCGATCGCATCGGCGTTGGCCGTGTATTCCGGCGTTTCGAATGAAACTTTCACATGCGACTGCGCAGCGAGGTTGTAAATTTCATCCGGCTGCACGTCCTGGACAATGCGTATGAGATTTGTCGAGTCGGTGAGATCACCGTAATGCAGGTGGAACGACACCCCTTTTTCATGCGGATCATGATAAAGGTGATCGATTCGGTGCGTATTAAAAAGGGAGCTTCTCCGTTTGATCCCGTGAACCGTATATCCTTTTTTCAGAAGGAATTCACTGAGATACGCTCCGTCCTGTCCCGTTACGCCGGTGATCAGTGCAGTTTTTGCCATCATGATTGCGTTGAATCACAAAACTACGTTTTCCTCCGTAAATGGCGGGGCAACGTAGGTGAACGCATCGAATCACACGAGGACCGGGAGCTTATTTTCCTGCTGCAGTGGCGAGAAACCACCCGTTGCGCAATTCTTCACGGTTGTAGCGCAACGGCTGTCCGGAAGGCCACATGAACACTTTTCCTCCGGCTGCTTCGAGAACGGCCTGCCCGGCTGCCGTATCCCATTCCATCGTCGGGGCGAAGCGCGGATAGGCCTGTGCTTTCCCTTCGGCGACCAGGCAGAATTTGAGCGAGCTGCCGGAAGCGACGAAATCAACTTTTCCATGCTTCGCTTCCATCTCTTTCACGTACGCTTCGGTTTCCGGTGAGGAATGCGAGCGGCTGCCCACCATCGTGAACGTTTGAGGAACGGGATTCAGCGGCAATGCGCGCTGCGCTGTTTTGCGAAAATCGCCGGATGTTCCTTTCCAGGCGCCGGCTCCTTTTTCACCGACATACACCACATCGAGCGCGGGCGCATACACGACACCGAAAACAGGTTCGCCGTTCTCCACGAGCGCAATGTTTACGGTGAACTCCCCGTTACGCTTGATGAATTCTTTCGTTCCGTCCAGCGGATCGACGATCCAGCAGCGGTTCCAGGCTTTCCGTTCACTGTACGGGATCTGCGCGCCCTCTTCGCTGAGAATGGGAATTCCCGTAACGCCAAGGCACCTGCCGATAACTTCGTCCGCTTCGCGATCGGCGAGCGTCAGCGGGGATTCATCCTCTTTTTTTTCGACGCCGAAATCATCGCTCCCGTACACTTTCATGATCTCCTCGCCGGCGCGGAACGCTGCGGTAACCGCCAGCGCGTACCATTCTTCCCGTTGTGCTTTACCGATGCTCATCAATATTTCCCCCCGGAAGCGCCGACATTCTCGATCGGGTGCCACGTTGTTTTGATCTCCTGTGTGTCGAGGATCATGTATGGATTCTGCGCTTCTTCTTTCGTCCAGTCTGTTTCGCTGTAAACAAAAACGCGCTTGACATTCAGCGCCGCATTCTCCTGTATTCCCCGAATGTGAAGCTTGTCCTCCGCTGCATACACCAGCGCGTTCACGTCCATGTGCGAGGACATGTGCGAAAACAGCTCGGAAATTTTTCCCGTGAGAATATTCACGACACCGCCGGGAAGATCGGACGTAGCGAGCACTTCCGCGAACGTAATGCTGCACAGCGGCAGCTTTTCGGACGCAAGCGCAATGCATACATTTCCACCGGCAATAACGGGGGCCACCACGGAAACAAGTCCGAGCAGTGACGAATCCTGCGGAGCGATGATCGCCACGACGCCGGTCGGTTCGGGCAGGGAGAAATTGAAATGCGACGACTGAACAGGATTCACCGTGCTGAACACCTGTGTGTATTTGTCGCACCACCCGGCGTAATACACGAGACGGTCGATGGAAAGCGTGACCTCTTTTTCTGCATTTGCTTTCGTTGCGCCCTGCAGCATCAGTTCTTCCACGAACTGCGCTTTTCTTCCTTCGAGCATTTCCGCGATGCGGTAAAGCACCTGCGAACGGTTGAAAGCGCTCTTCCCGCTCCATCCTGCAACAGCGCCACGCGCAGCGACAACGGCGTTGCGGAAATCTTTCCGCGAGGCGAGGCAGATATCCGCGATCACGTTTTTCTTTTTGTCGTGCAGCGGGTAATAACGCCCGGATTCGGTACGGGGAAATTGTCCGCCGATGTAAAGCTTATAGGTTTTGAGAACGTTGAGTCGTGACATGCTGTAAGGTTGAATAATAAATGATCAATCGTTAATATTATTTCAGGTTCACGTACGGCATCAATCCGTGCAGTCCGCCTTCTCTTCCGAAGCCGCTTTCCTTGTATCCGCCGAATGGAGAAGTGGGATCGAACTTGTTGTATGTGTTCGCCCAGACGACACCGGCACGCATTTTCGAAGTGAGGTTGAAAATTTTGGAACCCTTGTCGGTCCACACACCGGCGGAAAGTCCGAACGGCGTGTTGTTGGCTTTTTCCACCACTTCCTCGATCGTGCGGAACGTCTGCACGGCGAGCACGGGTCCGAAAATTTCTTCCTGCACGATGCGGTGCGATTGCGACGCGTTGAGGAAAACGGTTGGGCGGCAGAAAAATCCTTTCGGGGGAAGCGCGCAGGAAGATTCCCACAATTCGGCGCCTTCGCTCACACCGATATCGAGGTAGAATTTTATTTTCTCGAGCTGCTCGCGCGAATTGATCGCGCCGATGTCCGTGTTCTTGTCGAGCGGATCGCCGACGATCAGCGTTTCCATCCTGTCTTTCAGGCGGCGGACCACTTCATCCGCGACGCTTTCCTGCACGAAAAGGCGCGAACCTGCGCAGCAGACATGCCCCTGGTTGAAGAAAATTCCGTTGATGATGCCTTCCACGGCCTGGTCGATCGCAGCGTCCTCGAAAACGATGTTCGCAGCTTTCCCCCCGAGCTCGAGCGTGGCTTTTTTTCCCGTTCCGGCGATCGCTTTCTGTATAATTTTTCCGACGTCGGTGGAACCGGTGAACGCGATCTTGTCCACGCCTTTGTGATGCACGAGAGCAGCTCCTGTTTTTCCGGCGCCGTTGATGATGTTCACCACGCCATCGGGCAGACCCGCATCGCGGATAATTTCAGCGAGCTTCAGCGCAGTGAGCGGCGTGGTTTCGGCGGGCTTCAGCACCACCGTATTTCCGCAGGCCAGCGCCGGAGCGATTTTCCATGCCGCCATGAGCAGCGGGAAATTCCAGGGAATGATCTGTCCGGCCACGCCCAGCGGTTCCGGTTTCCGGTTCGGAAAAGCGTATTCCAGCTTGTCGGCCCATCCTGCATAATAGAAAAAATGCGCTGCGGCGAGCGGGACATCCACGTCACGCGATTCGCGTATCGGCTTCCCTCCGTCCATCGATTCGATGACGGCGAGCTCCCGCGAACGTTCCTGGATGAGGCGGGCAATGCGGTACAAATATTTTCCGCGCTCCGCCGGCTTCATTTTCTTCCACACGTTGGAGTACGCGTTGCGCGCGGCTTTCACCGCCTTGTCCACATCGTGCTCATCGCCGGAGGCGATCTCGGAAAGTTTTTTTTCCGTCGACGGGCTTATTGTATCGAAATATTTTCCCGAATGCGGCTTCACGAATTCTCCATTGATAAAGTGATCGTATTTTTTATCGATACGGACGTGATCCGTGCTTTCCGGCGACGGCGCATAGTTCCAGCCCGAAGTGAAATCGAGCGCAGGTTGTTCCTGCCGGGAATTGGATTTGGTTTTTGTCGTCATGGGTCGCTGATTACGCTGATGGACACAAATTTACTTTTGTGTCAAAGCTATTCGTTTGTAACGCAATGAATTTTCACCGAAATTGACGAGGAGTCCTATCGGGCATTTTGAAACAGCAAGGTAATTTATAACCTGTGGGTAGTGATTG
>DASTSF010000258.1:0-2481 GCA_035760825.1 Bacteroidia bacterium | reverse complement strand
TCACGAGAATACACTTCCCGGAAACCTGCAGGTTTCCCCGAACCCGGCTTCCGACGTGCTGCACGTAACCTGGGATGCAGGATATTCCGTAGTGCAGATCGATATCTATGACGTCAGCGGAAAACGCGTGATGAGCTCGGCAGTTAACGGACAAAATGCAGACCTGAACATTTCCGAGCTTCCTGATGGTGTCTACAACATGAAGATCACCGGCGGAAACGGACAAGTGACGGATTACCGCTTCATGAAGAACTAAGCGGTTCAACAAAACAGAAAAAGCCTCGCAGCAATGCGGGGCTTTTTTGTGAACTTATCTTACGGAAATTAACCGGCAGACGTTAGTCCGGGGACGCTTCATTTTTTCATCAGACCGTCGTCCTGATGTTCAGCTCCTTCAGCTGTTTTTCATCGAGCGCGCCGGGGGAATCGATCATCACGTCGCGGCCGGAGTTGTTTTTCGGGAAGGCGATGAAATCGCGGATGGAATCTGCGCCGCCGAAAAGCGAGCAGAGACGGTCGAAACCGAACGCGATGCCACCGTGCGGAGGTGCGCCGTATTCGAAGGCGTTCATCAAAAATCCGAACTGCGCCTGTGCTTCCTCTTTCGTGAAGCCGAGCACTTCGAACAGTTTCGATTGCAGACCGCGGTCGAAGATCCGGATCGATCCGCCACCGACTTCCACGCCGTTGATCACCATATCGTAAGCGTTGGCACGGATATCGCCATATTGCGACACGTCGTCCAGCTTCGCAATATCCTGCGGCAGCGGCGAGGTGAACGGGTGATGCATCGCGAACCAGCGTTTCTCTTCTTCGTTGTATTCGAGCAGCGGAAAATCGATCACCCACAGGCAGGAAAACGTATTCTTGTCGCGCAGGCCGAGACGCGTACCCATTTCGAGACGCAGCTCGCACAGCGCTTTGCGCGTTTTTTCTTTCGCACCGGCGAGGATCAAAACCAAATCACCTTTTTCCGCGCCGAACGCGTTCATCCATTTCTGCAATTCTTCCGCGCTGAAGAATTTGTCCACGGACGATTTCATTCCGTCGTCGTTCCATCTTGCGTACACCAATCCGCCTGCCCCCACCTGCGGACGTTTCACGAATTCCGTCAGCTCATCGATCTGCTTGCGCGTATAACCGGCCGCACCTTTCGCGCAGATGCCGGCAACCAGCTCCGCATCGTCGAACACTTTGAATCCTTTTCCCTTCACCACGTCGTTCAGCTCCACGAATTTCATTTCGAAACGCGTATCGGGTTTATCGCTGCCGTAATATTTTGCCGCATCGGCGTAAGTCATGTGCGGCAATGTGCCGATGTCAATGCCTTTCACCGTTTTGAAAAGATGGCGGACAAGACCTTCGAACATGCCGAGAATATCCGCACGTTCCACGAAGCTCATCTCGCAGTCGATCTGCGTGAACTCGGGCTGGCGGTCGGCGCGAAGATCTTCATCGCGGAAACATTTCACGAGCTGGAAATAACGGTCCATGCCCGCCACCATGAGCAGCTGCTTGAACGTCTGCGGCGATTGCGGCAGCGCGTAAAACTGCCCGGGGTTCATGCGCGACGGCACGACGAAGTCGCGCGCACCCTCCGGTGTCGACTTGATGAGCACGGGCGTTTCCACCTCGATGAATTCCTGGTCGCTGAGGTATTTGCGCGTTTCCTGCGCCAGGCGGTGACGCAGCAGCAGGCTTTCACGCACAGGATTGCGGCGAATGTCGAGGTAACGGAACTTCATGCGAAGATCATCGCCTCCGTCCGTTTCATCTTCGATGGTAAACGGGGGCGTTTTCGCGCCATTCAGTATGTTCAGCCCGGAGACGACGATCTCGATCTCCCCGGTGGGAATTTTCGGATTCTTGTTCTCGCGCTCGCGTACCTCACCGCTCACCTGCACGACAAATTCTCTTCCGAGCTTACGCGCCTGTTCGCAGAGATCCGCATTCACCGCCATGTTGAACGAAAGCTGCGTGATGCCGTAGCGGTCGCGAAGATCGACGAAGGTGAGTCCGCCGAAGTCGCGCGAAACCTGTATCCATCCGCAGAGTGTTACTTTTTTTCCGGCATCGGCGAGACGCAGTTCGCCGCAGGTGTGAGTACGTAGCATAGAAATGAGAATTGGGTCGTGAAATTACGAAATAGATGGAGGTTCGGAGTCTTGGGCAAAGAGGAATGTTCCGTGCCGGTACGTTCTTATCCCTTTTAAGGAATTCCAATTCCAGAACGAAACTTTGGGGTTTTGGGGAAACTATTCCGATGCTGTAATCTTTAAATCACTAAAGAATAACCATTCCCAAAGAAACGGTCCCGCTCCTGCATTTTTCAAACACGTTTGAATTCCATCGTCCGGCCCAGCCATTCGAAGAGAACGTAGCCTTTCACTTTCAGCACGCCGTCTTCCATCCACACCACCGAATCATACGTGTCGCCGGAATTGGGATCATAAATTTCTCCGTCCTCCCACTCATCGTCAT
>DASTSF010000257.1:0-2946 GCA_035760825.1 Bacteroidia bacterium | reverse complement strand
ACGGTTGTTTTTATTTGCCGGGATAAATTTAGCGTGATAAGTTTGAATGAAGACGGGATGGCACCTGTTCTTCAGCAAACACATCCAGATCATGAAATATTTTTTTGCAGGCGTGCTCATGCTCGCACTTTTTCACCTGCCCGCGCAGACCGGTACGGCAAATGACTTTCCATCCTGTTTTTCCGATGAACTTCGTATGCATAAGCTGGCGCAGGATCCCGGTGAACCGCAACGTGTGGACCAGATGGAGCAGGCCATTCTCCAATGGACACTGGCGGCAAACGCAACGCGCCAGATGGCTTCCGTTTACGTGATCCCGGTCGTGGTGCACATCATTCATAATAACGGCCCGGAGAATATTTCAAATGCGCAGGCACAGGCCGGCATACAGGACATGAATGATGCGTTCGCCAACACGGGACCTTACCAGGATCCGAACGGCGTGAACACAGGAATACAATTCTGCCTGGCGCAACAGGATGAGAATGGAAATTTCACCACCGGCATCGATCGCGTGGTTTCACCGCTTACCAATGTTACCGTTGAAACGGACGATGCCGCGCTGAAGAACCTTGTTCGATGGGATCCGACGCGCTACCTCAACATCTGGGTGGTGAATGATATTACTTCAATCTCGGCCGGACCCGGGGTGGCGGGCTACGCCTATCTACCCACATCGCATGGAATGCCCGAGGATGGAATTGTGGTGGAAGCGCATTATTTCGGCACCAACACCGACAATTCGAAAGTCGCGGTTCACGAAGCAGGACATTATCTCGGCCTGTATCACACGTTCGAAGGCGGCTGCGTAAACAACAACTGCCTGACGGATGGCGACCGCGTGTGCGATACGCCGCCTGATCAGTCGACCGCTGCTGTCAATTGCGGAACACCCGTGAACACCTGCGTGTCGGATGAAGACGATCTTTCCGCGAATAACCCGTTCCGTCCCGTGAGCGCAGGCGGTCTCGGCGATCAGCCCGACCAGATCGCGAACTACATGGATTATGGTTTTCAATCGTGCCAGCGTCTTTTCACGGACGGGCAAAAAACACGCATGATCACAGCGCTCACCACCACGCGCGCCAGCCTGCTGTCTTCCATCGGGTGCCAGCCGCTTTGCAGCAGCCCGATCTCGGCCGGGTTCAACATGAGCGCATCCACGATCACGGCTGGGGGAACGGTAAATTTCACCAACACGACAAGCGGCGCGACAAGTTACACGTGGTACATCGGCAGCCAGCAGTTCGCGACAACAACGAATGCGAGCTATGTTTTCACCACACCCGGTTATTATACGGTCACGCTCCAGGCTTCCAACAATGACATGACCTGTGATCAGTCCGTCACGCAACAGGTTCACGTTCTCTGCGGCGCACAGTCCGCGTTTACTGTATCACCGCAGGGACCCTACAGCCCGGGCGCGACGATCATTTTTTCCGACGCTTCCGCTGGTGCAACCAGCTATGAATGGGTGCTTGACGGCATCAGCCAGTCGAATGCAACCACATTCAGCCAGACGTTCAACACACCCGGCAATCACTATATCTATCTCGTAACCGGCAACGGGCAGTGCAGCGATACTTCCGCTTCGTATTTTTTCCAGGTGGGCAACTGCGGCGAAGCAGGCACGATCACAAACTGGCTCCTGCCGCGGATGTCACTCCATTTTTCGGGAACCAGTCTCCCGCTCACCGGGCCCAGCCCGATTCCCCAGCCTCCCATGTACGGAACAGAATGCACCTCGTCTTATTCAGACGCCAATGGCAACCTGCTTCTGTTTACGGACGGTCTTACTGTCTGGAACCGCAACCAGCAGCCCATGCCCAACGGAACGGGACTTATGGGAGCTGCATCCTCCACGCAGAGCTGCATCATTGTTCCGGAACCCGGATCATCGACACGCTTTTACATTTTCACGACGGATTGTTTCGAAAATTCCTTTGCGAATGGTTTGCATTACACGATCGTCGACATGACGCTCGACGGAGGACTTGGCGATGTCGTTACAGCATCGAAGAACGTTCCGGTGATGACAGGAAACAGCGAGCATGTGTCGGCGACGTACCACAGCAACCGCCAGGACATCTGGATCGCCACGTCTTCCATCGACGGAAGCCAGGTGTATGCTTACCTGCTCACATCAGCGGGACTTTCTTCCACACCGGTCATTTCCGCCACCGGTTCTGCCAGCGGCCAGGGAATGGGCGCGATCAAGTTTTCACATGACGGTCACCGCGTGGCTTATTGCATCGATAACGTTTTCACACCACCGAACCGCGTGCGTGTGTGCGATTTCAACAACACCACGGGGCAGTGCACAAACAGTTTCGACATCACGTACAGCCCGACTTCCGACGAACGTCCTTACGGGATCGAATTCTCGCCGGATAATTCGAAACTGTATGTCGCGATCCTCATTTATGGAAAAGTATACCAGTATGATTTGTCGGCAGGCGGACCTTCTGCAATCGTTGCATCACAAATGCAGATTGATCCGTATACTTCCGTGCAGACGAGCAGCTACGCACATATTACGCTGGGACCGGACGGCCGCATCTGGGTCGACCGCGCACAACTGCACATCGATTACATACCGGATCCCAATCTTGCAGGAACAGCCTGCGGTTACGTTTCCGACGGACTGATCATCCCGGGTCAATACGGTTCGATCGGCTGGTGCATGCCGAATTTCCTCCAGGGCATCGAGCTCTGGTCGACACCGCGCATTTCCGGTCCGCGCGAAGTTTGCAACAACAGCCAGGCCCAGTTCAAAGTCGCATATACTTCATCGGGCGATTCCGCTGTGTGGTCGCACACAGGTCCCGGCAGCATTTCGAATATTACGGACAGCACGCTGATCCTCTCGACGAGCGCCATCGGAGAAGTCGATACACTTATGATGCAATATTTCGGCTACTGCGGCGCCATTTTCGATACGTTCAT
>DASTSF010000256.1:0-8789 GCA_035760825.1 Bacteroidia bacterium | reverse complement strand
CATGCGAAGTTCCCCCGCTGATGGTGCAGACGCTGGTGGAGAACGGCATCAAGCACGGCATCGCGCGTTTACCCGGGGGCGGGAAGCTGGAAATAGCATCGCAGAACAACGACAGCGGCACCCTGATCACCATACGCAATTCCGGAACCTACGACGCGGAAAAAAAATCAGAGTCCGGCTTCGGAATGAAGAACACACTCGAGCGGCTGGCGCTGCTGTACGGCGATACCGCGAAATTTTCCATCGCGAACGAGAACAACGGAACCGTCATCACTGAATTATTCATACCCAAATCCTATAACGCATGAAAGCAGTTATCATCGACGACGAACGTCTTGCGCGGCAGGAGCTGAAATCCATGCTGTCCACGTATCCCGGTGTGGAGATCGCCGGGGAATGCGCCGACGTAAAATCCGCAGCGGAAACCATCAACAACGTAAAGCCGGATGTCATTTTCCTGGACATACAAATGCCGGGAAAGAACGGCTTCGACCTGCTCGAAGAGATCACATTCGTGCCGGAGGTCGTGTTCGTCACCGCGCACGACGAATTCGCCATACGTGCATTCGAGGTGAATGCGCTCGACTACCTGCTGAAGCCCGTGCAGCCCGCGCGTCTTTCGGATGCGATCCGCAAGATCAATTCGCACCTGAACGAGAAAAAAGAGGCGAAAGACACGGGCAACACGCTCGGCGAGGACGACCAGGTTTTTGTGAAAGATGGGGAACGCTGCTGGTTTGTGAAGCTCGGTGATGTCCGCCTGTTCGAATCGGAAGGAAATTACGTGCGCCTGTATTTCGGAACGAACAAACCGCTTATCCTGCGTTCGCTGAATTACCTCGACGAACGGCTGAACAATAAAGCGTTCTTCCGTGCCAGCCGGAAACACATCATCAACCTGCGCTGGGTGGAAAACATCGAAAGCTGGTTCAACGGCGGACTGCTGGTGAAGCTGCGCGGCGGCGAGCAGGTGGAAATTTCAAGAAGGCAGGCCGTGAAGCTGAAGGAAATGATGAGCCTTTAAGTTTCCCGGTTGACGGTTTGCCATTGCAGTTTGCCGAATGAAAATTACATCACACGGTCTGAAGCAAACAACCTGGGAAAAGATCCGGGCCGATGCTTCCTTCCGGAAACAGCTGCTCATTTCATTCCTGTTCCTTGCCGTTGTCCTTGCGGGATTTTTTTTCGTGCTGGCGTTCGTGGAAAACCGCGACGGTCTCATCATTGAAAAAGGCTGGCTGGACGGGATCGCGTCAACACATGATTTTTCAGCAATTATTTTCCCGCTTACCTATTCCACGATCATCGCCGGTGTGATCATTGCAGCACAAAATCCCGAAAAACTGCTGCTGATGATACGGGCGTATGCCTTTCTCCAGCTGCTGCGCGGAATTTCACTGCTGGTTTTTCCGCTCGATCCGCCCGGCGGAATCATCCCGCTGCACGATCCTTTCCTGCAATCGACATTCTACAACGGGCGTGCGAACCTGAAAGATCTTTTCTTTTCCGGCCACGTAGCTACGATCGTCATGTTCATTCCCGTATTGGGGAGATCATGGCTGAAATACACGTTCGCGCTTTCCGCGCTGGCGGTGGGAATCCTGCTGGTCGTGCAGCGCGCGCATTACGTGGCGGACGTTGCAGCGGCCCCGCTTTTTTCGGGACTTTCGTTCTGGCTGGCTTCTTCCTGGACTTCCTCGTCGTCGAAAGAATCAGCCGGCTGAAATTCCACGGGGAGAAAACCGATCAGCGTAAAAATTCCTGCGACCGCGAAAAGGATGATGAGGGATAACCGGAGCTGTTCCATTTGCCGGTAAAAATCCGCCCTGTTTGTTAACCGAAAATGAACCCAGCAAGAATTCTCCTGCCGTTATCCACAGGCTTATGAACGGAACTTCTGTGTGTGTGCGATGATGTCGGGGAAAAATTTGCGGAAGTCGTCCCCGAATGCATCGTAATCCCTGACCAGGGCTTCTGCGGCGCGCTCCATTCCCGAATCGAACGTCGTTCTCCTCGACATTCCCGTGAGCACGTTGTGCACCCCTTCCACCCGGCTGTAGATCGTCAGCCAGTCGTGCTGCTTCATGAACGGCAGAATGCGCTTCGATTTTTCCGGGAAAACATCCACGTACTTTTCCAGGATGGCGTAGGTGCGCGCGGCGTAGCCGGCAAGAGGTTCCTCCGAGTATTCATTCCAGTTCGTCGCGAGAAAGTGATCGAAAAAAATGTCGGTGATGACGGGCGAATAATGATGAAAGTCCGGGCGCAGCCTTTTTATGCTCTTCATCACCACCGGGTGACGATCCGTGAAATGATCGATCTGGCGGTGCATGATGATACCCTCGCGTATTCCTTCCGGGAACGCGGAAAGATCGCTTCCTTTTACCGCGTCCGCGATAAAATTTCCCGACAGCAGGTTTTCATTGGTGCCGGAAAGGTAAAAGTGGGCGAGAAAGTTCATTTCATTAAAGGTACGAAAGGGATTCCCGTGAACGTCTTTTGGATAACTTTGCAGTCCAATCTGAACATGAAACGAATTCTTCTCACACCGGTCCTCCTCCTTTTCGCCGTTCTGACGGGGCTTACTGCTTCCGGGCAGACCTTCGTGAAAATGGATCCCGCTGCCGACACTTCGCTGCTCCGCGTCGTGGCTGCAAACAGCGACTCCGCCCTGTTCCCGGCCGATAATTCGCAACCCTGGAATCTTACGCAATGCATTGCGTACGCACAGGTGCACAACATCACCGTGCAGCAGCAACTGCTCAACGTGCAGCTCGCGCAGGTGAACCTCCGGCAGAGCCAGGGCAACATGCTTCCCAACGTGAACGGTTTTGCTTCGCACACCTACCAGTACGGAAGGACCGTCGACCGTTTCACGAATACGTTCGCCAACAGCATGGTGCTTTCCGAAAACTTTTACCTCAGCAGCAACTGGACGGTCTTCAACGGCATGCAGAATTTCAACACGATGAAGCAGGACCAGTATGCGTTGCAGGGAAGCCGCTACCAGGTACAGCAGACGCAGGACGACATCGGCATGAATGTGGCGAGCGCTTACCTCAACGTGCTTTACGCGCAGGAAGCGCTCGGCGTGTCGCAGCAGCAGGTCGACCTCACCCAGGCGCAGGTGGACAGGACGCAGAAGCTCGTGGATGCGGGCGCTGCAGCTAAAGGCTCGCTGCTCGATCTCCAGTCGCAGCTGGCCACGGAACAGGTTTCACTTGTAACGGCGCAGAACAATCTCACCATCGCTTACCTCACGCTGACGCAGATGATGAACCTCGATTCGACGTCCGGCTTCACCATCGTTAAACCCATCATCGATGTTCCGAATGAAAGCCTGCTGAACACAACACCTGATCTTATTTTCCAGGCGGCGATGAACAACCAGGCCGGTATCAAAAAATCGCAGATGGATGTGAAGAGCGCGGACAAAGGCGTGGACGTGGCCTACGGCGGGTTAAGTCCGACCGTGACCATCCAGGGTTCCATCGGAACAGGTTATTCCGGCGCTGCGAAAACGGTCACCGGCACGAGCTATTCGGGGTACGACACGGCGGGCGTCACCACCAATGGCGGTTACGTGCTGATCCCGAATTACACGACCACGTACATCACGACGCCGTTCTCGGACCAGTTCAACAACAACGTGAACAAAAGCTTCGGCGTGCAGGTGACGGTCCCGATCTTCAACCGTTTCCAGGTAATGGACAACGTCGACCGGGCGAAGATCAATTACGAGAACGCGCAGCTCAGCCTCGATCTTTCGCAGCAGCAGCTGATGAAGAACATACAGCAGGCGTACGCCGACGCGCAGGCCGCGCTGCAGAAATACCAGGCTTCGCAGAAAGCCGTCGATGCGGCGCAGGAATCGTTCAATTACACAGAGCAGAAATTCGACGTCGGGGCGGTCAACTCGATCGATTACAACAACGCCAAGAACAAGCTCACGAAAGCGCAGTCGGACCTCATCCAGGCCAAGTACGATTACATTTTCCGGATGAAAGTGCTTGACTATTACCAGGGCAAACCACTCACCTTCTGAAATAACATCACTATGAAACGCATACTGATCATCGGGGGAATCATTGTTGCAGTGCTGATCACCGTCGTCATGCTCACGAAAGGTTCCGGGAAAGGAACCGAGCGCGTGGCAACGGAAAAAGCACAGAAGAGAAATATCACGGAAGTTGTTTCCGCCAGCGGAAAAGTGCAGCCTGAGGTCGAGGTGAAGATCAGTTCCGACGTATCCGGCGAGATCGTCGAGCTCGACGTGAAAGAAGGCGATACCGTGAAAAAAGGCGACCTCCTGCTTCGCATCAATCCCGTCATTTACGAGTCGACCGTGAACGAGATGCAGGCTTCCGTCGACGGCGCACATGCCAATCTTGCGAACAGCCGCGCCCGGCTCGACCAGTCGAAAGCCAACCTCAACAACGCGGAAGCTTCTTTCACGCGCAACAAAAAGCTGCACGACCAGGGCGCCATTTCCGATGCGGAATTCGACCAGGCGAACGCCACGTACAAAAGCGCGCTCGCCGACGTGGACGCCGCAACCCAAAGCGTGCACAGCGCCGAATCGAATGTGAGCAATGCGGAAGCGTCGCTCAAGCAGGCGCAGGACAATCTCGCCAAAACGAATATCTATGCGCCCGTGACGGGAACCGTTTCTGTCCTGAACAAGAAAAAAGGCGAACGCGTCGTCGGGACTGCACAGATGGAAGGAACCGAGATCATGCGGCTGGCCAATCTCGATGAAATGGAAGTACAGGTGGACGTGAATGAAAATGACATCCTGCGTGTGAAAGAAGGCGACACCGCGATGATCGAAGTGGATGCGCACAACAACCGCAAGTTCAAAGGCGTGGTGACGGAAGTCGCCAACTCCGCGAACACGACGGGACTCACCACGGACCAGGTGACGAACTTCCAGGTGAAGATCCGCATCCTGCGCGATTCCTATTCCGACCTTATCGACCCGCAGCATCCCGACCGTTACGTATTTCTTCCCGGGATGTCGGCTTCCGTCGAGATCATGACCAATTCCGTGCGGGATGTGATTTCCGTTCCCATTATTTCCGTCACGACACGTACCGACACCGCATCACCGAACGCGGTCGCCAAAAAAGAGGAGAAGCCTTCGGGCGGAGATGAAAACCAGGACATCGTCGTGCATGACACGAAGGACAATACCAAAACCGCCGAGACGAAATCGATCGAATGTGTTTTCGTTTACGCCGATGGAAAAGTGAAGCTGATTCCCGTCGTTACGGGCGTGGAAGACAACATGTACATCCAGATCATTTCCGGCATCAAGGAAGGAGATGAAGTGGTTTCCGCACCTTTCCGCGCCATCAGCACTTCGCTTTACAACGGCGCGAAGGTGGAAAAGGTCTCGAAGGAATCGCTTTCCACGATCGAAGACTAATTTTTATTCCGCGGAAAAGCGTTCCGCCATTTTCCATGATCCTGCTGATCGAATCGTCGGCCGCTACCTGCTCCGTGGCATTGTCTGCCCGCGGAGAGATCGTTTCCATCCGCGAGATCCGCGAACCCAATAAGCATGCAGAGGTGCTGACGGTTTTCTGTGACGAAGTGATGAAAGATGCCGGCCTGTCTTTCGCGCAGCTCGATGCCGTCGCCGTGAGCAAAGGGCCCGGATCGTACACCGGCCTGCGCATCGGTGTTTCCGCGGCGAAAGGAATTTGCTACGCAACGGGGAAACCGCTCATCGCAGTGGGAACGCTGGATGCGATGGCACAGGGAATGAAAGCAGAAGCGAAAGCGAACGACCTGCTCTGCCCGATGATCGACGCGCGGCGGATGGAAGTGTATTGCGCGCTGTTCGATGCGGACGCGAATGAAATTTCACCCGTCGAGCCGAAGGTCATCGACGAAAACAGCTTCGCGGAAATTCTCGCCGGGCAAAAAATCCTTTTTTCCGGCGATGCAAATACAAAAGTGAAGGACGTTCTCGGTCGTTTTCCGAATGCGGTTTTCACGGAAACAGGAATGCATTCTGCAAAGCACCTGGCTCTTCCCGCGGAAAAAAAATTCGCCGCAAAAGATTTCGAAGACCTCGCCTATTTCGAACCTTTTTACCTGAAGACGTTCCACCCCGGCCCGCAACGCTCGAAAACGGAATAACTACTTTATTCCGCAAGATTGTATTTCACCTGCACGGAAAGAAAACGGTAAGGATAAAACGCGAACGGCGCTGTGTGCCCGCTTTCCTGTCCGCCCCAGTCGAAATAACCGATCTCCGTGCTGAACGACGTAAAAATGCTGAGCTTGTCGTTAAGCTTTTTTCCCAGCTGGATTTCGGGCGTTACACCGATCGTATTGAAATAAAGCTGCGAGCGGTCGAAGGAATAATCTTCGGAATAACGCCCGAGGAAAAGCGACACCTGCCCGTTGAGGATCCAGGGAGAATCGGGTGAAAGGAACGGGTGCTGAATACCGCCTTCGAGTCCCAGGAAAAAATCGCGGTCCCAGAAGCCGGGATAAACGCGGTCTCCGAAATCGATCCCGAAATTCCAGCAGTACGCGTCGGATTTTCGTGCAGGAAACTGGGCGGAAAAATTATACACATAGGGCTCTTCCCTTCCGAAAATTCCGCGGAACAGAACCGATGTTGCGCGGTTCAGTCCGAAAGAGATGCTGGTGATCCTTCCTTTGTCACCGGCTGCGCCGTTATCCTGCGCAAAGGCGCACACAGAAATGAACAGGCAAAAGTTCAGAAGCAGGGTTCGTTTCATCGTTCGTATTTTCGGGTTTTGTCCAAATTTCCTGCCGTATTTGCGGGCATCTTATGACGATTGCTCTACAAACAGGTGATGTTGCTCTACATTCCCCTGCCGTTTGAAAGATAAAAAAGTAATTTTCAGCCACCGATGAAAAGAAAGCGGCTTTCCGTTTCGCTGTTTGTCGTGCAGGCGCTGGCCTGGACGCTCTGGATCGCGCTGCCGTATCTCAATCCCGACCCCGGCATCCGGGAATATCATCTTCCGTACCACATCAAGCATTTTTCGGAACACCTGATGTACCTCGTTTTCTATTATGTGAATTATTATTTCCTCGTTCCGAAATTCCTCCCGGAAAAAGGCACGACGAAATACGCGCTCACGGTAACAGGGATCATGCTGTTCATTTTTACAGTGAACAATTTCGTGGAATACGCTGTGTTCGGCAACTACCGCATACAGAAACCCGTTTCGTTCGTTTCGCTGGTACCGATGATGTCCGTTTACATTCTCAGCACAACGCTCTCGCTTTTTGAGAACTGGTTCCGCGACAAGAACGAAAAGAAAAAGCTCACGCAGGAAAAAGAGAACGCAGAGATCGGGCTGCTGCGCATGCAGATGAGCCCGCATTTCCTGTTCAACAGCCTGAACAACATTTCATCGCTCGTGCGTTTCGACCAGGAGAATGCAGAAAAATACATACAGCAGCTTTCCGGACTCATGCGCTACACGCTGAACGTTTCAGGTGAAAAGAAAGTTCCGCTGCAGAGCGAGATCGGTTTTCTTGAAAATTACATCAGCCTGCAGAAGCTCCGTCTCCCGGAAAATTTCGATCTGCGCACCCGCTTTCCTTCCCATGTGAACGGCGCTTCCGTCGAGCCCCTCATTCTCGTCAGCTTCGTGGAAAATGCGTTCAAGCACGGGAACAACGGGAATGCAGCCGATTTTATCGAAATGAACCTCGACGTGAACGGAAACCGTCTCGTGATGGAAACGAAGAATCTTGTTTCAGCGGGAACGGACAAGGATCTTTCCACCGGCATCGGGCTGAAGAACGTACGCAAACGCCTGGCGATCGTTTACCCGGGAAGACACGTGCTCATTGCGGAAGAAAAGGACAATGTATTCAACGTTCATCTTGAAATCGAACTGAATGAAGATCAACTGCATCATCGTTGAAGACGAACCGCCTGCCGCGAAGCTGATGGAGGACAATGTGCAGCGCGTTTCCTTTCTCGAACTCTGCGGGATTTTTCCCGGCGCGGCGCAGGCGGAGGCTTTTCTCGCCACCCGGACCATCGATCTCGTTTTCCTCGACATCCGCATGCCCGGCCGTTCCGGCATTTCGCTTTCGAAGATGCTGCCGAAGGAAACGATGGTGATCTTCACCACCGCTTACGAAAACCACGCACTGGAAGGATTCGAGGTGAACGCGGTCGATTACCTGCTCAAGCCATTCTCCTTCGAACGTTTTGAGCAGGCCTGCCGGAAAGCGAAAGAGCTGAAAGAACTTCGCGCCTCCCAGGCCCCGAAGAAAATTCAGGTGCGCTCCTCGCATTCCATCGTTTACCTCGATCCGTGCGAGATCACACATGTGGAAGGGCTGAAGGATTACGTCAAGATCTTCGTCGCCGGGAACCCGAAGCCCGTACTTTCCCGGATGAACCTGAAAGGTGCGGAAACAATCCTGCCGCCCGCGTTCATCCGTGTGCATAAATCGTACATCGTGAATTCGTCTCTCATCACGAAAACGGGAAAAGACCTCGTTCACCTCGGTGATATCCTGGTTCCCGTCGGTGACGCGTTCCGCCAGGCGCTGGCGGAAAAAACCGGCACACGGTAACATTCCTATACAAATCCGGGCAGTTCGTCTACAATTTCCATGACGGAATTCGTATCCGGTTAAATTGCTGCAAATTTATTTTCTATGAAAAAATTCCTCATCGTCGCCGGGATGATCCTTTCGGAGATCCTTTGCGCACAGGTTACGCACACGCCCGTATCCACCTATACAATTACACCAAATACCAACGATACGATCGGCGC
>DASTSF010000255.1:0-7044 GCA_035760825.1 Bacteroidia bacterium | reverse complement strand
TCGCTCAAGCATAACGTTTTCGTGCTCGACGGCGTTGAATTCCACCTCTGGTTCCAGGGTGAATGCCAGCCCGAATGGCCGAAGCTCATTTCCGATTTTTTCATTTTCATCAATGAGCAGATGGTGATCTTCGGAAGTTTTCCTTCCACCGAATACCATTTTCTTTTCCAGGTATTGCCGAACCGCTTTTACCACGGCGTGGAGCATCGCGACTGCACGGTGATCGCGCTCGGACCTTCGTACAAATTGATGAACGAAGTGTACGGCGACCTGCTCGGTGTGAGCTGCCACGAGCTTTTTCACGCCTGGAACATCAAATCGATCCGCCCGGCGGAAATGTATCCGTACGACCTGACGAAAGAAAATTATTCGCGTCTCGGGTATGTGTGCGAAGGCGTGACAACCTATTACGGCGATTACCTGCTGTTCCGTTCCGGCGTATGGAATGAAGAAGAATACTGGCCCACGTTCATCGAGCGGATGGAAAAGCATTTCGAATCGCACGCGCGCTATTTCCTTTCCGTCGCCGATTCTTCCTTCGACACGTGGCTCGACGGTTATGTTCCGGGAGCGCCGCACCGGAAAACATCGATCTACCATGAAGGATGCCTGCTCGCTTTCGTGACGGATATTTTCATTCGCCGCCATTCGAAAAATGCAAAGTCGCTCGACAACGTTATGCGAAGGCTGTGGAATGAATTTGCATGCAAGGACAAAGGCTACACCGGGGCCGATTATAAAAAGCTGGTGGAAGAAGAAGCCGGCGCCGATTTTTCTTATTACTGGAATAATTATTTCTACAAAGGCAACAGCTATGAGCCTGTCCTGTCGGAAGCGCTGGCGTACATCGGTTACGAGCTGACATTCGAACCGTCGAAGCGCGTACATGAACGGGATTACGGTTTCAAAGTGGCGGAACCGGGCGGACTCACGAAAGTCACGGAAGTTTATTACGGTTCGCCGGCAGAAAAATGCGGGCTGGCTCCGGGCGATGAAGTGCTCGCCGTAAACGGGATGCAGCTGAAAGCGGACATGGCGGAATGGCTGAAATATTTCGGGGGAGAGGAAGCGGAGCTTATCGTCGCTTCTTCCGGAAGGGTCAAAACGGTCGTTCTCCGAACGGACGGGAAGCATTACTATGATCGTCCCGGGGTGAAAAGAAAAGCGGATGCAGACGGCCCTGCGAGGGAATCTTTTTCGGCGTGGAGCGGTAAAAAGTTCTGAAAAACCGCTTTAAATCACTGACAAACAGCAACTAAAAAGTGTTAATAAATTGAATGTGACCTTGTTTGAAAACTGGTCGAAATGTTATTGTTTTGCTCTCAGACAAATCAACACTAAACCAAACCAAAACTACTATGGAACAAACAAACGCTCCCTCTACCAAGGGTAAAGGTCTCGGAATGGCCGGTATGATCATCGGCATCGTTGGCCTGGTATGGGCAATCATTCCTTTGCTCGGCGCGGGTGCAATATGGCTTGCACTTCCCGGCCTCATCCTGAGTGTCGTCGCTTTCTTCATGGCCAAGAATGGCAATAACCCGAAGAAAGGCGCAATTATCACGGGACTCATCCTTAACCTGGTTGCATTGATTATCGCGGCTTACTGGATCTATGCCATCGCGAAAACAGCAACGGAGATCGGAAGCAAAATTCAGAATATCGATACGGCCCAGCTCCGTAAAGATCTTGAGAACAGCATGAACGGAAACTGATTTTCGTTCATCAGAAAATAAAAGAGCCACCTCCGGGTGGCTTTTTTATTGGGTAAAATCAGCTTCGTTTCTTCACTTATTGTACTTCTTCTTCGTCCTGATCCAGTTCTGCGTCGAATCCGGCTTTGCTGCGAATGGCGTGAAGTAAATGGAATACTTCACCGGCTGGTAATCCGAGTTCCTGTCCTTCCGCGCCATCCATTCAATGCTTCCTTCGTGAACAACGCCTTTCAGGATGATGCGCGCGAGGTTGGACGAGGCTTCCGCTTCTTCGAATTTCTCGAGCAGGATCGTATCGCCGATGATCCTGTAATTTCCCCAGAAACCGGTTGCCGAAGTCAGCCCGGCGGATGAGGATGGCTGGTAATCGCGTGTGCTGAACGCGGAACCGTCCGCATAAAAGAAAACCGGTTTTATTTTCCGCGTTACCTGTTTCGCGCTTTTCGCTTCCACAGGACCGAGCGTATCGGAATAGAACCCGTTGAAACGCAGCAGCGCATTTGTTCCCGGCGTAAAATTCTTGTGGTAAATGATCGCATTGTCGTACGTCGTGCACGTGACGAGCAGGGCGCAGACCGCGGGCAGAAGAAAACGTTTTCGCATTTCCAAACTTAGTCAGTTTTCGGCAGCAGCCCGCTCCCGGAATGAAAACCTGCATTTGGGTTCACAACAGTAAAATTGCCGGACAGAAAAAGGAAACCGAACGCAATGAACTATTCGAGCGAGATCTCCACCCGGCGGTTAAGCGCGCGCCCGTGCGCAGTGGAATTGTCTGCATCGGGATCATCAATGCCGTATCCTTCCACAATGATCTTACCGGGTTTGATCCCGTGCGCCACCAGGTAATCGCGTATCGCCTGCGCTCTTTTTTCGGACAGCTTCTTGTTGTGGTTTACATTCCCGGAGTTGTCGGCGTACCCGGTGATGTGGCACACGAGCGTGTCATGTGTTCCCAGGTAATTCACGAGCGCATCGAGCTCTTTTTTACTGCTGTCGGGAATGACGTTTTTGTCCGTGTCGAAATAAATATTGGTCATGCTGAACTTTTCGTCATCCGTCGGTGGTGCCACGATATTTTTCACCGGGGGCGGCCGCTTCAGTCCTTTGAGCACGCTGTCGGGATCGGGATGATCATCTTTCAGCTCGCTCAGCGCCAGCGCATATTTGGCTGTCGTATCCGCAATGCTGACGAAAGACCCGGCCTGGAGGAAAACGGCGGAGTCGAATAATTCGTCCGACGCATCCGCTATGCCGATCTTCATGTGGTAAAGCTGGTAGGGAATAAGGTCGGCGTGAACTTTCAGAACGGTGGTGAGCCCGTCGAGCTGTATGGATTTCATGAGCAGCACGCGCAGGGCTTTCTTTTTGCTGCGGTAGAAAGATTTTTTCGAACGTGCGCTCATGCGGTTGATCTTGCCGTAATTCTTCCGGAAATACTTCGAATGTTTTTTCGCATTGATGGAATTCACATTCACGGGAGTCTTTCCGTTCGGCAGCACAGCCAGGTTTTTCGTTCCGTGGATCCCCGGGCCGCGCAGGAAAAATCCGAAGCCGTCGTCGTACTTGCTTTTGGCATATTCGGGATATTCTTCGGAACCGAAAACGTAATTGAATTCGAGCACATTGTTCACCGGCACAAAATCAAATTCGATGACGGTCATGTCCACCGCATGTCCTTTGCAGATGACGTTCATGTTGCGGTCGCCGCGCAGCACTTTCTTCTGCTCCTGTGCATCCGCGGGGAATTTTCCGAAGGAAGTGTACCCGCTGGAATTGTTCGGGCCGTGCAGACTGTCGACAACGCCGGTGGAAAGCACAAGTCCCGACTTCACCCCGAGAATGGACGAATCGGCTTCGAATTGTCCCATCCCGCCGATCATCCCGTAGTGCTTCACATTCGCCACGTAAACGCCGGGGCCCATGAGCACGTTCTTCACGTAAAACTCCACGCTCTGTTTGCTCTCGAACGTGATCTGTCCATGAACAAGTGCCGGGATCAAAAAGAAAAAAAAGAGTGCTCTGTGCATTTTCCAGTTGTATAACGCGGAAAAAGGGGGTGGTTACACAAAAGTAGCGGGTTAATTTGCCCGAAAAGCGGTCGCTCAGAGATCTGCGGCAATGCGGTGAACGGAAATATCCGCCGCTTTCATTTCGTACTGCAGGTCGGAAAGACGGGAAAGGGAAGAAGAAAGCGTGATCTGCGCCTGCTGCACTTCGAATGCCGTTCCCTGCCCGAGATTGAGACGGTCGAGCGCCATCTGCATGTTCTCGCGGGCGAGCGAGACGTTCTCTTTTTCCAGCACGATCGACTGCGCCTTGAGGTCGTACGTGGAAAGCCCGTTCTGCAGTTGCAGGCTGGCTTCGAGGTTTGCCCTGGCGAATTGCATTTCAGCGGAGTTCACATCGAGCGTCGACACAGCGACCTGCCTTTTTACTTTCCCTGCCTGGTAAATGGGGAAAGCGAGCGTTACACCTGCGGTCGGCCCGTTCGACTGGTTGTACAGGCTGAAGCCGGCTGAATTCTGGTTCTGGCTGAACGAATATCCCGCCTGCACGCCGAGCCGGGGAAAATATTGCGAACGCGCTTCACGCACTTCGAACTTCGTCACGTCTACCTGTGCTTTGAACGCAAGCAGGTCGGGATTCGACGCATACATTTTCTGCTCCAGCTGCTGCCGGTCGGGAAGAGCGCCCTCGGGAATGCTGTCGATGACATCGAATGAAGTGTTTACATCGCGGGCCAGCAAATTATTCAGCGTGCGTTTCGATTCGCTGAGCGCTTCCGCCTGCACGAGCCTGTTCTCGAGCTGGACGTTGAGATCGATCTTCGCCTGGTTGTAATCCGTTTTCGGCCCGGAACCGGAAGTAAAACGGGTTTCGGTGATATCGAGGCGCTGCTGGTTCGCTTTGATCACTTCATCGATCGCGTTCAGCTTCTGCTTCTGCCGGACAATGTCGTAGTAGGACGTGAGAATGGATGCGCTCGTGTTGAGCACCTGGGAACGGAACTCATATTCGCCCTGCATCTGCAGTGTTTCGAGCTTGTGCTTTGTGACGAACATTTTCGTTCCGTCGAAAAGCGTCCAGGAAAGCGAAACGGAAGACGTCAGCGAATTCGATCCGGCATTGTTGGCGGTGAATTCATTCCCGTTGGCATATTTCTGGTGGATGCTGTTCTGGTTAACACCGAAGCTGCCGTTGAGGCTCACCGTGGGCAGCATGCCCGCCTCGCCCGGACTGTTCATGATAGAATCGGCCTCCGCGGCATTTTTCGCAATGATCACGTCGAAATTATTTTTCAACCCGGCCTGCAACGCATCGTCGGGCGTCATCACCTGCGCGTGGCACAGCAGGCTACCGGAAACGGTCAGCAGAAATAAAAATGTTTTTTTCATTCTTCCGGTTGTTTTCGCGGTGCATAATTATCGCCCGCGGCAATATAGCTGTACATGGCGGGAATAACGTAGAGCGTCAGCAGCAGTGAGAATAAAAGTCCGCCGACGATCACGACGCCCAGCGGGACGCGGCTTTTCGCTCCTGCACCGAGCGCAAGCGCGATCGGCATGGCGCCCAGCACGGTGGCGAGCGTCGTCATCAGGATAGGGCGGAGCCTCGCTGCGGCGCTGTTCTTCACGGCCTCCATTTTCAGCTGCCCTTTCTCGCGCAGCTGGTTGGAAAATTCAACGATGAGAATCCCGTTTTTCGTCACCAGCCCGATGAGCATGATCATGCCGATCTGCGAGAAAATATTCAGCGTCTGCCCGAACAGCCACAGCGAGCATAACGCGCCGGCAATGGCGAGCGGAACGGTGAGCATGATCGTCAGCGGATCACGGAAGCTTTCGAACTGCGCGGCCAGGATCAGGTAAATGAGAACAAGCGCAAGTATGAACGCGAACGAAGTGTTCGACGAGCTTTCCGTGAGATCACGCGATGCACCGCCCAAAGTCGTCTGGAAACTGCTGTCTGTGTATTTCGCGGCGATCCTCCGGATCTCGGCAATGCCTTCGCCCAGCGTTTTTCCCGGTGCGAGCCCGGCGGAGATCGTCGCGGCCTTGAACCGGTTGTAATGATACAACGTCGGCGGGTTGATGTTCTCTTCCGTTTTCACGAGATTGGAAAGCTGCACCATTTCACCGCTGCGGCTTTTCACGAAAAGCGAAGAAAGGTCGGCCGGGTCGTCGCGGTTCTCTCGGTCGACCTGCCCGATCACCTGGTATTGCTTTCCGTTCACCTGGTAATAGCCGAAGCGTTTTCCCGAAAGCGCCAGCTGCAGGGTGTTGGAAATATCCAGGATGCTGACACCGAGCTGCGCTGCTTTCAGCCGGTCGATCGTCACGTCGAGTTCCGGCTTGTTGAATTTCAGGTTGACATCTACGTTGGAAAAAACGGAATCTTTCTGCGCATCGTCCATTATTTTCGGAACAACGCTGCGCAGCTTTTCAAAATCGAGGTTCTGGAGAATGAGCTGCACGGGCAATTGCGAGCCTGAAGAGAGTGAAGTGCTGATCGTCTGTTCCTGGTTCGCGAAAATTTTTGCTTCGGGAAAATTCTTGCCCATTTTATTGAGCTTGTCCGCCACCTGCTGCTGCGTGTAGTTCCGGTCTTCCGGGTCGCTCAGGCGCACGATCACCATTCCTGAATTCGTACTGCTGGACGTGCCGAAAGGCGGTGCAACAATGCTGAAGATCATGTGCGCATCGGGAAAGCTGTCGATCGTGTTCTGCGTAAAACGGTAAATGATATCGTCGGTGTAATCGAACGAAGTTCCTTCCGGCGCGGAAACCGGGCAACGCACGACGCTCCTGTCTTCCAGCGGCGCCAGCTCCGAATTCAGGAACCTTACCGAAAGGAAAATGAGCCCGAGACAGATCCCGAGCACCGCGATACCCAGCCACCTGCGCTTCATGAATTTCTCCAGCGACCGGCGGTAACGCATTTCCATTCCATGGAAAAAAGGTTCCGACCATTCGTAGAAACGCGATTTTTTCTGCGTCTTCCGGCTGAGGAGGACGTTGAGCACAGGCGTAAGCGTAAGCGAAACAAGCGCGGAGATCAGCACCGATCCTGCAACGACGATCCCGAATTCACGGAACAGCCGGCCGGTAAAACCCTGGAGAAAAATGACGGGAATAAAAACGACAGCCAGCGTGGCGGAAGTGGAGATGACCGCGAAGAAGATCTCTTTCGTTCCTTCCCGCGCCGCAGTCCGCTTGTCCATGCCTTTTTCGATCTTCTTGTAAATGTTCTCCGTCACCACGATCCCGTCATCCACGACAAGTCCCGTGGCCAGCACGATCCCGAGCAGCGTGAGCACGTTGATCGAAAA
>DASTSF010000254.1:0-5829 GCA_035760825.1 Bacteroidia bacterium | reverse complement strand
GGTGTAGTTCATAGGAATGACCAAACAATAGGTAGGAAAAACGGAACCGGTTCCGCCACCAGTTGGCCCTAGAAGATGCTCGGAGAGTAATCTTACATTGACGCCATCATCAATGAAAAGACGAATAATTGTACCACTTGTTCCTGTATTCCCCGGGGCTTTTAAAGTAACAGTAGCTATGTATGTACCATTTCCAGCAGCCGTCAGGACTTTCTTCAATGTGCCACCGCCGTCCAGACCTGAATTAGCGGTACTTACTTTCGCAATACCTGTATTGGCAGTGAATTTTGCGCTTTCGCCAAGAAATGTAACTGAGGGATTCATAATTGCAATATGATCGTTACAAAAAACAATCTTTTGTCTGCCAAAATCAATGCAATTTTCAAATACGCGTACTAGAATTTTGCAGCTTCGCCATTTCCTTTGTAATCGCGTCATTTTTTCAGTTTATCCGTAAACTGTTTTTTCATTCGGTATGAAACCGGAATCACGGAGCCGTCTTTCAGGGTGAGTGAACCACCCCGCCCTTTCTCCCAGAACTTTATTTCAGAAATTCTGACTGCATGGCTCTGATGCACACGAACGAAAAGCGCAGGAGGCAACGTTCCAAGTACGGACTTAAGATTCTTTGAGCATACATGTTGCTCTCCCTTTTTGCAGAATACAATACAATATGAACCATTCGCCTGCAGGCGAATGATATCCTTGTCCTGCACAGGATACACACTCGTTTTTCCGGAAACAAGAATAAATGTCATTCCGGGCTGGTTGTACGGTTTCTATCACGAACTGCATAACTGCGTCCGCGGCTGATTTTTTTGATTTCCCCCTCACAAATTCACGACTATACACTCATTGTCCCAAAGCATCGGGGCGTGACGCTGAAGAACCTTTGACCTATTAAATTGAGCCCGGGGGGAATCGGGCAAAGGCATTCTGAAAAATTCGTTCACTTAATTTCTCCTTTACAAATTAACAAAAACTGTAATGTAATTTCAAATATTTTAAGTGAAAATAATATACAACATGTTATATAGTAAGTTCATCTCTGTTACCTGCAATAGTGTCTCCGTTTGTCTTTTTCTCCCGGTCATCTCCAATAACTGTAAACCGCTGCCAACGAACGGTGTTCTGAAAATCCGGAGTTGGGCGTGAGATGATCTCGCGCCCAACTCATCAGCTCCCGTCATCCGTCCCGAACAGCGAATCGTTCGAGTCGTCGAAAATATCCTTGTCCTCCGCATCCAGCTTCGAACAGTCGAGATCGATCTGGATCTTTTTCTTCGGTTTTTCAAATGCGCCCTTCGAGACCTTCAGCGATTTATCGGCGTACACTTCCTGGAAAAAATACGCCCAGATCGGCAACGCCATGGCCGCGCCCTGTCCCTGGTCGGTGAGATCGAAATGCACGGAACGGTCTTCACCGCCCACCCACGCACCTGCGGCGAGATCGGGCGTGAGGCCCATGAACCACCCGTCGGAGTTGTTCTGCGTGGTTCCCGTTTTTCCCGCGATGGGATTCATCAGCTTGTACTTGCTGCGCAACCTCGCGCCGGTTCCGTAATCAACAACGCCCTGCAGCATGTTGAGCATGATGTACGCGTGCTCTTCGCTCATCACCTCGCGCGTTTTCGGAACGAAATCTTCCAGCACTTTGCCGTTACGGTCTTCGATGCGCGTCACGAAAGTCGGTTCGATCCACGTGCCTTTGTTCGCGAACATGCTCGTCGCGCCGACCATCTCGTACAGTGAAATGTCCGCTGTTCCGAGGCAGATCGAAGGATTCGGGTCGAGCTGGCTGGTGATGCCGGCGTTTTTCGCGAACTGCACCACGGCCTGCGGACCGAGCTGTTTCATCAGGTACGCGGAAATGTAATTCAGCGAAAGCGCGAGCGCCTTGCGCAGCGTGATCATTTTTCCTTCGTATTTCTCATCGGCTTTTCCGCCGGCGTTGCTCGGGCACCATTCTTTCCCGTCTTCGGTAGTGATGCACGTACGCACGCACGGCACCTGGTCGCAGGGTGAAAATCCTTCCTGCACGGCCATGCCGTACACGAACGGCTTGAACGTCGATCCCACCTGCCGCTTCGATTCTTTCACGTGGTCGAACTTGAAATATTTGAAATCGATACCGCCCACCCACGAACGGATGTAGCCCGTCTGCGGTTCCATCGCCATGAAGCCGCATTGCAGGAATGATTTGTAATACCGTATGCTGTCCATGGGCGTCATCATCGTATCGATATCGCCGCGCCAGGAAAAAACCGTCATCGGCGTTTTCGTCACGAATGCGCTGTCGATCTCCGCATCCGTCGCGCCCCCGTCCTTCATGTGATGATAACGGTCGGAACGTTCCTTCGCCGATTTCATGATCTGGTCGATCTCTTCCTTCTTCACGCGCCAGCTGAACGGGCGGTTGCGTTTGTTCTTCAGCGTCACCTCGAACTGCGCCTGGAGATCTTTCATGTGCTTCGCAACGGCATCTTCGCCGTATTGCTGCATGCGTGAATCGATCGTGGTGTATACTTTCAGTCCGTCGCGGTACATATCGTACGGTTTTCCGTCCGGCTTGAGGTGCTCTGAGCACCATTTGCGCAGGAAATTATCACGCAGGTACTCGCGGAAATACGGAGCAGGTCCGTCGTTGTGGCTTTCCGGGCTGAAATGCAGTTTGACCGGAAGCTCTTTCAGCGAATCGAACTGCACCTGCGTGAGGTAACCGTTCCTCATCATCTGGTACAGCACGATGTTCCTTCTCTTCTTCGCATTATCCGGGAAACGCACGGGATTCCACTTCGAAGGATTCTGGCACATGCCCACGAGCATGGCGGCCTCTTCCACTTTCAGGGAATCCTGTCCAACGCCGAAATACACTTTCGCCGCCGATTTTATTCCCACGGCATTGTAATTGAAATCGAATTTGTTCAGGTAAAGCGTGATGATCTCGTCCTTCGTGTAAAGACGTTCGAGGCGCATGGCGATGATCCATTCCTTGAGCTTCTGGAGCGCTCTTCCGGAAACCGTGGCGTGCTGCGATTCTTCGTAGTGGAACTGCATTTTCGCGAGCTGCTGCGTAATGGTAGAGCCGCCGCCGGAACTGCGGTCGTGGCCTGCCACCGTTTTGAAGAGCACGCGGAAAAGACTTCTTCCGTCCACGCCGGAATGATCGTAGAAGCGCTCATCTTCCGTTGCCACGAGCGCATGGATCACGTCGGGATCGATGTCTTTGTACTGCACATTCACGCGGTTCTCGGCGTAATAACGTCCGAGCTCTTTTCCATCGGAAGAATACACGACGGTGGCGAGATTGCTTTCCGGGTTCTGCAGCTGCTCGATGTCGGGCAGATCGCAGAACATGGCGATGCCGGAAACGGTCCCGAGAAGTCCCAGGACCGGCGCGAGCACAACGATCCAGAAAAGAACAACGAATTTCCTGTAGGATTTTTGGGGAGCTTTTGGCTTGACGGCGGGTTTCTGTTCCATTGCGGATCAAAATTAGTCAAATTCAAAACCGGGACGGAACCACGCGGACAAGTGTGGTGTTTTTTCGAAAAAACGGTCTTTCCCTAACACCCGGTGCACCGCACGGAACCGCTTTCTCATTCTCCGCGACATTTCCGGGACAGGGGAAACGCATACGTGAAGCACAGGGTTTGACAGAAATTCAAACCTGCCTTCCGCTGTGCAACCAATTTACGGGCGCGCTTTCCCCTCCTTTTCTTATTTTAACGGGAGTATTTCTCCAAAACCCACCATGAAGAGGATCCTGACACCTGTGAATGAAAAATTCATAGATGAACGCGGCATTTTAAACATCATTATACAGGAAGGCGCCGAGATCACGCTGGAAAATCTCCGTGAAGATCACGAGATGGGGCTCGGGCTGACAGGCGGAAAAAAAATGCGGGCGCTCGTGGATGCGCGGGCGAATTTCACGTCGACCGAAGAAGCGCGGGAATTCATGCGGTCGGATATCATGAACAAAACACGGATCGCGACGGCGGTGGTGACGACCAATCTCGCCTCCCGCATTATCGTGAATTTCTGCCTCCGGTTTCACAAGCCCGCCACTCCGCTGAAAATGTTCAGTGACTTTGACAAAGCGGTGAAGTGGCTGCTGTCGATGAAGGAACACTGAAACGTTTATGCTTCGTTTACAGAGCGGCCGGTTTTCCTGTTCTTCCCGTTGCAATGCGTGTTTTCCGCGACGCCGGCAGGCCAATGATAAGCTACTGGTACGTATCTTCGGATTTTTATGAAACTATGACAACCTCGAAGAACATCAACGGTCTTGATATAAACTATGTTGAAACCGCTGGAACAGGCCTCCCGGTCTTTTTTATTCACGGCAACTCTGCAGGTCTCCGTGTTTTTCACCGGCAGCTGAACGGCGCATTCGGAAAACGTTTCCGCTGCATCGCTTTCGATATGCCGGGCTGCGGAAATTCCGACCGCTCAGCGGATTATTCCGCTCTTTTCCTTGCGCGCATGATCCGCGATTTCATCCTTTCATTCGGCTTCGATTCCTATGCGGTCGTCGCGCATTCGCTCGGGGGCCATCTTTTTTTTGAAACACAACCCGCGCCGGGAGCGAAAGGCGTTTTCCTGTTCGGCGTTCCTTTGCTGGGTGCATCGGCGTCAACAGAATCTCCTTTCCTCGACAACCCCGTTATCCCGTTGCTGTTCAGTCCCGATCTCAGCGATGCCGACAAGGCGCTCCTCATCGAAAATTTCTGTGCATGCGGATCTGCGGATGATAAAAAAATGCTGCTGTCATTGATCGACAGATCGGATCCGGGATTGCGGGGCGGGATCGGCCGGTCGCTAAACGAAGGAAAGATCAATGACGAGATCGCGGAGTTCCGGCGATACGATTCTATTAAACAAATGATGCACTGCGCAGGTGAACGAATCATCAATGGCGCCAGCCTTGAGCAGTTCGCATCGTTCTGTGCCGGCGGGAAAATCCTTGTGATCGAAGGCGCGTCTCATTACCCGCAGCTTGAAAACCCGTCCGCATTCGAAAATATGCTTGGCGATTTTCTCGGGAAATTAAATTAGGTTATTCTCTTTCGCCCAGAACACCAGCTGGAACGTATTGGCAAGATTGTATTTCCGCAGCATGTTTTTTCGCTGCGTTTCCACGGTCTGCACGCTGGTGCCCAGCTCGGCTGCTATCTGTTTCGTGGAATAGCCGTTTGAAATGAGCGATACCAGCTGGGCCTCACGACGGGTGAATTTCTGAAGCGTTTTTTTGCTGCGCAGATCCGACACTTCGAACGGCTTTCCCTCTTCACCGTGCATGCTGAACTTAATACGTTTGTCGCCGTCGATATGCGTGATATCGGAACACATGCTGACCGTGGATATCATCCCGTGCTCCCTGTCCACCTGGAAAAGCGTCGACTGCCGCATGACCTTGATATAACTTCCATCCGCCTTGCGGATGCGGTAAGTAACCATAAACTGGACGCAGAACGGGGAAGGCTGTTCCAGCGAAAACCCATAATCATACGCCTGCGTAATAAGATTCATAAGGTCTTCGACATCTTCCGGGTGAAACAATCCGAAAAGAAATTCCAGGTCTATCTTCTCATCCGCGTATCCCAGGAAAGTATCAAACCCTTTGTGAGTCGGGATGGTTCCGTTGGAAATATCAATGATGTAGGCAAACTGGTTTGGAAAAAGCTTCAGGTCTTCCATGAATACCATCGACTCCCGGAGTAATTCCCCGCGGGAATGAAGCGGAACGAATGCAACTTTGGAAAGGTACTTGTGTAATCTTCTGCGGTTCGCATCCGAAAGCATAGCGGGGGTATTTCTCAAATA
>DASTSF010000253.1:0-3619 GCA_035760825.1 Bacteroidia bacterium | reverse complement strand
TATCGCCGAGCGTGAATTTTTTTCCGTAACGCTGTCCGCGAAGGCAGTAGCTTTCTTCTTCGAAGAAATACCGGTCGTCCTTCAGGTTGCGCACGTGCACCATTCCCTCGCATTTGTTTCCTTCCAGTTCCACGAAAAATCCGAATTCGGTAACGCCGGAAATAATGCCATCGAACACTTGCCCGACCTTGTCTTGCAGGAACTGCACCTGCTTGTATTTGATCGATGCACGCTCTGCTTCCGCGGCTAATTTTTCGCGGTCGGAAGAGTGTTTGCACAGCGAGGAAAGCTCGTTTTCATCAGGTGCCGGCCCCGCATTTTTTCCGGCGTCGAGATCGATGTAGTATTGCAGGAGACGGTGCGCCATCACATCGGGATAACGGCGAATGGGCGAAGTGAAATGCGTGTAATAAGCGAAGCCGAGCCCGTAGTGCCCGATGTTATCCGTGGAATAAATGGCTTTTGCCATCGTGCGGATCGCGAGCGTTTCCACCATGTTGGCTTCCGGTTTTCCCTGCACGTCTTTCAGCAGCTTGTTCAGCGATTGCGAAACGGCCTTCTCGCTTCCCGTATTCATGTGGTAACCGAAATTTTTCACGAATGTGCTGAATTCCGCAACGCGTTCCGGGTCGGGAGAATTGTGAATGCGGTAAACAAACGGCCGCCGGAGATCTCCCTGTTTTTTCTTCGCTTCTCCCGTCGTGCGCCCGAGTGCGCCATATTGTGCAACGCGCTTGTTCGCGAGCAGCATGAAATCCTCGATGAGCTGGTTGGAGTCTTTCATCACTTTGAAATAAACACCGGTCGGGTTGCCGTTTTCGTCGAGGTGAAACTTCACTTCTTCGCGTTCGAAGGTGATCGACCCGTTCTTCATGCGGTCATCGCGTAATTTTTTCGCCAGTTTGTCGAGCTCGTGGAGCTCTTCCGCATAATCGCCGGGCTTTCCTTCGAGTATCTCCTGCACTTCTTCGTAGGTGAAGCGGCGGTCGGAAAGAATAACTGTGCGCCCGAACCATTCCGACACAACTTTTGCGTTTTCGTCGAGCTCGAAAACAGCGGAGAACGTCAGCTTTTCTTCATTGGGTCGCAGCGAGCACACGAAATTGGAAAGCACTTCCGGCAGCATCGGTACCACGCGGTCGACAAGGTAAACGGACGTTCCGCGGAGCACGGCTTCTTTGTCGAGAATAGACCCCGGCTTCACGTAATGCGAAACATCTGCGATGTGCACGCCCACTTCCCAGTTGCCAGACGGAAGTTTTTTCACCGAAAGCGCATCGTCGAAATCCTTTGCGTCGAACGGATCGATGGTGAATGTCAGCACGCCGCGGAAATCCCGCCTGCGGGAGATCTCTTCTTTCGTGATCTCAACCGGGATAAGCCCTGCCGCACGTTCGACATCTTTCGGGAAATGATACGGAAGACCGTATTCGACCATGATCGCATTGATCTCCGTTTCGTTGTTGCCCGGCTCGCCGAGCACCGCGACAACTTCCCCGTTGGGCAGATCGGAATAGTCTTCCCAGTCCGTCATGCGCACAACGACTTTTTGTCCGTCACGAGCCTTGCCGGCTTTATCGGGTGCAATTAAAAAATCGGGAAACTTCCGGTTGTCGGGAACAAAAAAGGCTGTCCGTTTTTCAAAATGAATAACGCCAGCAAATTCCGTCCGCGATCGCTGCAGAATCCCGGAAACCTCGCCCTCGTCGCGTCCGTCGCTCCGTTTGCGCTGGAAGACCTTTACACGAACAAGGTCGCCGTGCAGCGCACCGAACGTATTCCGCGCTGCGATGAAAATATCCTCTTTCTGTCCGGGCGAAGAAACGTAAGCCGCTCCGGATTGTGTGATGTCAATGGTGCCGTCGACGGTTTTCGCTGAATTTTTTGCCATGAACTTTCCGCGTTCCGGCTCCTCCGCCAGGCCCTTTTTAACAAAATCATTAAGAATGGAAAGAACCAATGGCCGCTCTTCCGGATTTTTTATACCCAAAATGGAAGCAATCTGCTTATAATTCAGGGCTTTACCCCGTGAGGAGTTCAGCGCGTCCAGTACCTCTTCAAACAGCGCTTTCGGGGATGATTTTTTCTTCGATGGCATAAGATCGGCTAAAATTATCCGAATAACCCGTCGAAATGGCGGATTATCAACATTTGTTCAAATAATTCCAAAACTTTTCAGAGCTTTGCCGTTATGTTTTGACAAGACCGTGGAGTACGGACTTGTACAAATGGCAAAAACAAAACAACATGGAAAAAAATTACGATTTTCTTAATCGTTTTAAAAGGCTCTTTTTCCTCGCGGCTATCCTGGTTTTCTCGTCTGCAAAATATGCTCATGCATGTCATGGTGTAGCGCTTGTAGGGTTGACGGCAACCGCGTCTGCAACAGACTTAACGATTAACGGAAACTCAGATCCTGCAACGTGCGGTTGCGGGCCCTACTGGATGGAGATCGAGGTCGCCTGCTCGGCAACGACATTCACCGGTACCATGCCGATTCCTTCCAGCGGCAGCTGGGGAAATTATCCTTACTACCACAGCACGCTCAATCCTCCTGGACCTGAAGACTGTGTGCTGGAGCCTTATTTTCCCTGTTCGATCCCATTTTCCCAGCTATGTCCGGGGACAACCTATTACTGGCGGGCGCGGGAATTTGTGGAAGGGAGCAGTTCGGCGGGACCATGGTCGGCCGCACAACCATTTACAACACCCGGATCTCCGCCAGTCACAACTCTTGTGGCGACAGCGTCGCAGTATGACGCTTGTCCGGGCGACATGATCCAGTTGAACGCGAGCGTGACCGGTGGATGCCCGGGTTCGTTCTTTTCCTATTCATGGAGCCCAACGGTTGGGCTCAGCAATCCCAATATTGCGAACCCGGTTCTTACCGTCCAGGCCGCCAGCACGGTTTACACGGTTACGGTAACCGGAGGCTGCGTGACGATCACCTCTGCTGACGATACAGTTGCCATTACCAATGGCCCGCCTCCGATCACGGGTTCTCCGACTGCCAACCCGCCCTCGATTTGTTCGGGAGGAAGTTCGGTTGTCACGCTTTCCGGCCAGGACCCGTCTTCCACCATTCAATGGCAAACATCCACCAATGGAGTAAACTGGTTTAATATTTCCGGAGCCACCAGCTCCAGCTATAACACCGGCCCGATGACGTCAACGCTTTATTACCAGGCGATTGTTACTGGCTCAGGTTGGCCTGCTGGCTCAGGTTGTGGAACGAACACATCGCCACCGGTTATTGTAACAGTGAACCCTTCTCCCGCAGCTGATGCAGGAGCAAACACAACCGTTTGTACCGGCGCGTGCACCACGCTCACCGGGTCGGGAGGTGTAAGCTATGTCTGGCAGCCGGGAAATCTTAACACACAAAGCATAAACGCATGCCCGGTTGCAACAACGACTTACTCGCTTACGGTTACCGACGCAAACGGTTGCACAGGAACAGACCAGGTAACCGTCAGCATTTCAAATGCGTCTGTTACGGCCAGCCCTGATGTAAGCATTTGTACAGGAAACAGCACGGTGCTTGTCGCTTCAGGTCCTGCCGGAAATACATACAGCTGGTCGCCGTCGGGAACGCTCTCAGGGGCCAATACAGCAAACC
>DASTSF010000252.1:0-12697 GCA_035760825.1 Bacteroidia bacterium | reverse complement strand
TATCGGCAACGGCTCTTCCGCCACGTACGGCATACAGCTGAGCCAGCAGATGAATTTTGCTGTTTTCAATAACGAGATCCGGAATATCACCGGAACCGGCACTTCTACGGTTGACGGCTTCGTCAGCACGGGAACGTCAGGCAACTCCAGCTTCCATAATAATAAGATATACACGATTAAAAATACCGGCACGACGTCCACTGCAAATATTACAGGTATCCGTGCGAACGTGACCAGCGGATCGAATTCGATCAGCATCTACAATAATTTTGTGGCTGATCTCAGCTCCGGTTATACAGGTGCGGCAACAGCAACGCGCGTGATCCGCGGAATTTATGTTCAAACGGGCGGCGGCGGAACAGGAGCGGAAATGATCAACGTCGGGTTCAACAACGTATCGATCGACAACTCTTCTGCGCCGAATGTTTCCAGCGCCTGCTATGAAACAGGTTCTGCAACAGGACCGGTGATGAATGTGGAGAATAACGTCTTCTCGAATTCCACCACAGCCCAGGCGGCTCCTGCCGGTCACTACGCTTACGCCACGCCGTCAGCCACTGCAACCGGCAACACCGGTTCCGTTTCCAACTACAATGATCTTTACATCGCGAACGCGACACAGGGATTCACGGGCATCGGCTCAGCAACAACGTTCGCCACGCTGGCGAACTGGCAGGCAGCCATGACGCAGGATGCGAATTCCATCGCGGTGAACCCGGCCTTCAATGGCCCGGTTGATCTTCACGTCAACGCGGTTTCGCTCGACGGGGCAGGTACTTCGATCCCCGGTGTGACGAACGATATCGACAATGATACGCGTGCGGCAACACCGGACATCGGGGCCGACGAGTTCACGGCTTCAGCAACTGACGTGGGTGCGATCCTGCTGGTTACGCCGGTTGCCGGAAACTGTTATTCCGCAGCTGAGCCGGTTGTCGTTCGTATCCAGAATTTCGGAACTGCGGCTCTTGATTTTACCACGGATAACACGACCGTTACGGTCAACGTAACCGGTGCGGTAACGCAAACGCTGAACATCACGCTTACGAACAACGCACTCAACTCAGGCAACCCGCTCGCTTCCGGCGCAACGCTGGACGTTCCCGTGGGAACGCTCAACATGAGCAGCAACGGAACGTACACGTTCAATGCGAACACGACGCTCGCGACTGATGCCAACAGCATCAACGACGCGATGCCGGTCGTGAACATTACCGTGAATCCCGGAATCGTTGCGGTGTCCACTCCTTCTGTTTGCGACGGCAATTCCGTAACGCTCACGCTGAGCGGAAATACCAACGGAACCATCCAGTGGCAGAGCAGCACCGACGGCGGTGTTACCTGGGTGAATGAAACCGGTCCCGGCAACACGTCTTCTCCGTATATGACTGCTCCGTCGGATACCACGATGTACCGTTCGCTTATGTGCGGCCTTTATGTTTCCGATACGGTGAACGTGATCTGGAACGCGGTTACAACCCCGGTAACGGTGAACGATACCGTTTGCGGTATGGGCCAGGTTACACTCTCGGCTTCGGGAAGCGGAACACTTACATGGTATGACGCTGCAACAGGCGGCAACATCGTCAACAGCGGAACGTCTTACACAACGGGCGTTATGTCAACGACGACGTATTATGTTTCCAATACTTCGGGCGGAAGCGTGCAGACGGTAGGTCCTGTCGATAATACATTCTCAGGCGGCGCCCAGCAGCTGTCAGGTAACTATGATATTTTCGATGTTTACCAGAGCTGCGTGCTGCAGAGCGTTATCGTTTATCCGGGTTCCGCAGGCAACGTGGTGATCGATCTACAGGATAATACGGGAACGACGATCCAGCAGTTCACCTATGCAGTGACGGCAGGCGATGTCAATAACCCGACGCTTATTCCTGTCAACTTCAACCTGACGCCGGGAACCAACTACCGCCTTACGCAGGATGTTAGCAGTGTATCGATGTTCCGTAACAGCGCCCCGGGTAATCTTTATCCGTATACGCTGCCCGGCGTTTTGTCGATCACCAACAGCGCGGCAGGTAACACGTTCTTCTATTTCTTCTACGACTGGCACATTCTTACCGGTTGTGAAAGCGGACGTGTCCCGGTAAGCGCCGTTGTGATCCCTTCGGCGGTAGTTACTGCCAGCGCAACTTCTTCTGTTATCTGCGCAGGCGACAGCACACAGCTTACAGCGACCAGCACGAACATGAACTACGCGTATACTTGGACGCCCGGCATGACGGTTACGGATTCTACCGCTGCAATGACGTACGCACATCCGCAGATGCCGGCGACGTACATCCTCATGGCTGATTCTGCGAACTGTCACATGGAAGACACGATCATGATCTCCGTGAATACGGTTCCCCCTGTTTCAGTAAGCATGAGCGACTCCACGATCTGCATCGGTCAGCAGGATTCGCTGATCGTCAACGGAATTTCATCCGCTCCGTTCATCAACCCGAATCCCTTTGCAATTCCCGATGCGAGTCCTGCAGGTGTGACAAGCGTGATCAGCATTCCGTTCTCGAGCACCATTACAACGACCAGCATCAACAGGGTTTGCATTGACATTTCCCACACCTGGGACGGTGATCTTGCGATCTCGCTTATTTCCCCGCTGGGAACGCAGATCGACCTGAGCTCGAACAACGGCGGTTCCGGTGATAATTATTCCGGAACCTGCTTCAAGATGAGCGCGGCAACGAATATCACGGCAGGAGCGGCCCCGTTCACCGGAAATTATCTCCCGGAAGCTGCCGGTGGATTCAACGCGTTTAACGGCGAGAATACACAAGGTAACTGGCAGCTCTTCGTGGAAGACCAGGCCGGCGGTGACGTCGGAACGATCAACCAGTGGATGATCCAGTTCAACAACACGACTGTTTACAGCTGGTCTTCGAATCCCCCGGGATTCACCGGAACGGGCGATACGGCAATCGTATCTCCTGCTGCAACCACGCAGTACATGCTTACTGTAACCGATACGACAACGGGCTGCACGCACCAGTACTTTACCACGGTGAACGTTAATGCCCCGCTTTCGGTAATGGTTTCCGGTGATACGATGATCTGCCCGGCGGACAGCTCATTCCTGGTGACGTCCGTAACCGGCGGTGACGGCAACTACGTGTACAACTGGAGTGATGCGACGACAATGGCGAATGACACCGTCGTTCCTGCATCGACAACACAATACATGGTAACGGTAAGCGACGGATGCGGAACACCGGTGGCGGGCGATTCTATTCTCGTCAGCGTGGCGACGCCCGTGATGATCACTTCGGTAACTGCCGATACGACGGTCTGCAGCGGAACGAATGTTCCTGTTGCGGTAATGATCAGCGGTGGTGATGAC
Source organism: Bacteroidia bacterium (assembly GCA_035760825.1). Taxonomy (GTDB): domain Bacteria; phylum Bacteroidota; class Bacteroidia; order Palsa-965; family Palsa-965. The sequence goes on along the minus strand of DASTSF010000252.1, from coordinate 9,339 downwards.
AACATCATGTACAGCTGGACCGGCGGCGGAACGATGGCGAATGATACGGTCATGTCCGGAATGCCCGGAACAAGCATGAACTACGCGATCGATGTCATGGACGGCTGCGGAACCAGCGCAAGCGACACGGTGATGATCTCTGCATTCAACGTGCCTTCCGTAACGGCCCCGGCGGATACGACTGTTTGCGGCGGAAGCACAGTAGTGCTGATGTCTGCCGCTGCAGGCGGTGACGGCAACTATTCGTACACCTGGAGCAACGGACCTGTGACGGCGAATGATACGCTTACCGCATCATCGACGATGAATTACACGGTAACCGTCAGCGACGGATGCAGCAACATGGGAACCGATTCAGCAATGGTGGCCGTTTACTCCATTCCTTCCGTGATCGTTTCTTCCGACACGGCAATCTGTAACGGCGACAGCGTTATGCTGATGGCGAATGCGACCGGCGGTGACATGAATTACATGTACATGTGGAGCAACAGCGATACGCTGGCGGGCACGACGGTTATGCCTTCCACGTCCACGTCGTACAATGTAACTGTAACGGACGGCTGCGGAAATTCTGCAATGGACAGCGCAATGGTAACCGTGAACAACGGACCTGTCGCTTCTTTCACGCAGAGCTCAGCGGGATCGACGGTGACGTTCAGCAACACGTCGACAGGCGCTACTTCTTACCAGTGGAATTTCGGCGACTCGCAGACATCCACCTCGATGAGCCCGTCGCATACGTATGCAGGCAATGGCACCTACACCGTGACGCTCATCGCGACGAACGGCTGCGGATCGGACACGACAACGATGGTGATCGTGCTTGACGTTGGTATCAGCGAACAGGCTGCTGCGCTCGGAATCGGTGCATTCCCGAACCCGACGCACGACATGCTCAATGTTGTCTTCAACGGCCAGGTTTCAGGTAACGCAGTTATTGACATGTACGATCTTGAAGGACGTCTTATCGACAGCCGCCAGGTGAACGCAGTTCAGCCCGGCACGCTTGTGCAGATGGATGTCACCACGTTCGTACGCGGCGTGTACATGATGCACGTGACGGTGAACAACAGCACGGTTGTGCTGAAGGTGATCGTCCAGTAAGCTGGTATTTTATAAGATGAAAAGGACCGGGTCATCCCGGTCCTTTTTTGTGCTGCTTTTCGCCGTTATTGAAACTGCGATTCTTTTTTCCTGTCCGTTTTCCGGCCGTTCCTGTGCCCGTGAAAGTCAACGTACCAGTGGTGGAACACGATCAGTTCCGGTGTCCGGCATTCCCATCGCAGCGGTCTTTCCCGGGAACACAGTTTTTCCAGGAGGCCGGCTTCCTGTTTTTCGGCTGCGCCGGAAAATCCCCGTTTGTCCATGCAGATGAGCACCTGCGTGATCAGCCGGTTGCGTTCTGAAATATAGTTTTTGCTTTTGTGCCGGCTCACGTGCTTGCGGAGGTTTTCGATCTGTGGGGAAGCCTCGTCCGGGCGCTGCAGCTCGAGGAGGCATTGGATGCGGAGAATACGTATGGCGATCTCGTACCCGGTTTTGTCTTTGGCCAGCGCGGACAGTCCATTGAGGATTTTCAGCGCCGCGGAAAATTCGCGTTCGCGGAAACGGATGCACGCGAGAAAATATTTGGGTTCCTCGCTTCTGAAATCATTGATGGGATACCTCCCGCCGGAGATAATTTCATTCACAATTTTTTCAGCGTAAGCATTGCGCCCGGAATAAAACAAAGGATAAAAAACGGAAACGAGGTGAACGAAATAATTGAACAGGTTAGTATTCCGGAACGTTTCCAGGCAGTGTTCGTAACCGGCGATCGATTTGTCGTAGTTCCCGGAAAGCAGATCGCAGGCCGCAATGTGTGAATGCAGCTTCGCTTTTATGATCCCGTTATCTGAGTCTGATAAAGAAAGGTTCAGCATGAATTCCCCGAGTCTCATTTTGGCTTCTTCAGCGCGATCACAGAGTAAAAGATATTCCGTGCGGATGACGCAGAGAAGATAATTGTGCTGAGCGCCGGTAACATATTCCTTATCCTTTTCAATCCCGTCCAGGAAATCTTTTATTTTTTTTGCCTGTTCAGCAGCTGCCTCTGCTCTGCCAAAGCCCTGGGGGTTGGTGATCCGGTAATATTCTCCGAGAATTTTTTCATTCGTTTCAAAACATTTCAGGTGATACTGGAGCTTGTGCGTGCACTGCAGAAAATCTTTTTCACCGGCGGTAAACGATGCTGTCCCTCTTTTGTAATGGTAGAGTTCGAGCAGTTGTGCGTGCGCCCCGGAAGAAGAAGCCTCCGCGATCGCTTCTTCTGTAAGTTCCACCGTGCTCGCGCCGGAACCGGCAAGGTTGTACAGCACACTTACCTGGAACGCTTTTCGTTTGGCGCTGAGCCATGCCGCACTTTCATGGGTCAGGCGTTCATTTGCCTCGAGAAAACTTTCCGTGATGATGATGTCGAGAATTTTCTGGCGCAACCGCTGCGCCAGCTTGCTGATCTTCGAGTCGGCAGGAGACCCGTACACAGCAAACGACGCTTCGCCCGGTGAAGGTGGTTTGCTGCAGGAAGAAAGGAATTCGAAAAGCTGCAGATACTTGTTCTCTCCTTTTGTTTTGTCAGGTTGGAGAGCGTTGTGCAGGCGGAGGCGTTCCTGAGCGGAAAATACCGCGACCAGATGGTAAACCGAATGCATAAGCGGGGTTGTTAAGGGTTATATTCATGATTGTATCAATTAGTGTAGGGTATTCCAAAATAAGAATAATAATCAGTTGTATAATAAAACAGGAGATGTCAATTTAACCTATAAAATGTCCATAGAATTATAGATTGATTTTAAGTATTTCGTTTTGCAGGTCGTTTCGCGAAACCTTGAGCCTGTCACCTCAAAACACAGAATTATTCATTAGTTAAAATCTTACTTATCATGAACAGCAGTATGAAAAGACGGCTACGTGCCGCCACAGTATTCTTTTGTCTTTCCGCCGGGACATTTACAGGTTTAAAGGCGCAATCCTTCGACTGGGCCCAGCAATCCGGTTGGGGAGATGACAACCAGTATGGTCTCGATGTCGCTGCAGATGACAGCGGGAATGTGTACAACGCGGGATTTGTAACCGGCTACACTACAATTTTCGATCAGACCGGTGACGTTGAATTCGATAATACCGGTTCTTCCACAACAGAAGACGGGTTTGTAGTCAAGTATGATAAAAATGGCCTTGCAGAATGGGTGATCCAGGTGGGCAGCACAGGAAACGATCGCTGCGTCGGTGTTTCTTCCTATCAGAATGGTCCCGAAGACCCCAACATTTATGTCACGGGAACATTCAACGGAACAGCGACGATCACGGATGGCCATGGCAGCACCAGTACGATTACTTCCTCCGGAGGACAGGACGCATACATCGCGAAATTCGACGGCAACGGAAATTTTATCTGGGCGTATGACATCGGCGGGAGCGGCACGGATTACGCCTATGATGTTTCCGGCAATGCGGACAACCAGGGTCATTCGCACGTTCTCTATATCGCCGGGCGAAATGCAAGCGGAACCGGAATGAAATGCTATTATTCCGGCGGGTCGTACATTTCTCCCGTGTCCTATTATTCCGGCGAAGCCGGTTACCTGCTGAAATATGTCGACAACGGAACGACAGGAACGGCGAGCTGGATCCGCATAACGGATTCATCCAATCCTGATTCCTACTATTGCGTAGGTTCCAGCACCAGCCAGGTTTCGGTCGGCGGATACATCCGTGGAAATGCAACGGTACAGGCTAACGGTTCCGGCGGAACTTCTTCGCTCACGCTGAGCGGAGCATACGACATCGCTGTGGCCAGTTATGATGTCAGCGGTACACTCGTGTGGACGCACCGTTACGGAGGCAGCTCACTGCTGACAGAAAACGCAACCTGCCTCACGATGGACAACGATAATAACACGTACGTGGGCGGATACTACGGATATTCGGGAAGTCCTTTCAGCTGTAACAACGGTGGATGGGAAGGCCTGGTCATGGCGATCGATCCTTCCGGCACTACGCTTTGGAACTCGTGCGGAGGTTCGTCAGGCGATGATTACGTTTCGGGGATCGCGATCGACAAATGTTCGAAGCATGTCTATGTGGGTGGAATTTATAAAGGCAGCTTCACATGGGGAAGCGCAAGCCTCTCGCCTTTCAACTCAACAGCCGATAATGACAACTTCATGCTCACGCTCGATGCGAGCGACGGAAGCTACATGAGCGGAACCGCCAACCGTTTAGGTGGTATCGGGAACGATGTTCTTTACGCGATGACCGCAAACGGGTTGAATCACATTTACCTGACAGGAACTTCCACGTCTGGCACATGGAAGATCGGCAGCACTTCGTACTTTACCAATTCCAATACTCCTACCGGTAACTATGATGCGTTCATCGGGCGCTGGATCGACGGTGGTTCTTATCCGTCCAAACCTTCAAGCGGAAGTGCGTCGCACAGGGGAGTGGATGTGCTGGATTGTGATGTTTATGCCGGAGGAACAATGACCGGCAGCGTAACGTTTGGATCGGTTTCGCATACGTCAACCAATAACTCTATTGGAAATCCGTCTGACGATATTTACATGACGAAATCAGATCGCTTCGGCACCTATAATTCGTTCGTGCAGGTGGCTTACGGAACTTCCAACGAGGACATGACCGGCCAGGTGCAGGACGCTTCCGGCAACCTGTATCTTTCAGGTTATGCAAATACCGGTTCAGCTGGAAATGGAGTTACCTTCAATACGTCTCCTTCTGCAACGACAGTTACGTTTACGAACGGCGGGCCGCAGGCGATGGTCTGCCAAACCGACCCGAATGGTGTTACGCAATGGTATGCTTTCGGTATTGCCGGATCCGGTGCACAGGCCTGGGCAAACGATGTTGCGCTTGATGCTTCCGGGAACGTTTATATATGCGGTTCCTTCCAGGGAACGGTTACGTTCGGAAGCACTAATCTTACCGCATCGTCGCAGGAAGATGCGTTTATCGCCAAATACAACAGTTCCGGAACGCTGCAATGGGCGAAAGATGTGGCGAACGGAACATCTTCCGGAATTACGGTGCGCGCATTCGGGATATGCGTCGACGGAAGCGGGTATGTGTATATAACGGGCACATACGGCGGGCTCACGCAGTTCAACGGAAATATGGTCAGCATCCCGCTTAACGCGGGAAGCAACGGCAACGATATTTTTGTTGCGCAGTACGATGCCAGCGGATGGGCGCTGAAGGCGCTCGGCTATGCAGGCAGTACGGGTTGGGATGAAGGCCGCAGAGTCACCGCGGTAAACAGCCAGGCAATATATGTTACCGGTTATTCCAATATTTCAAGCCAGAAAACATTTACCGGCAAGTGTACCATGTCCTCCACGCCTTCCTGGTCATGGACCAAAAATGCGACAGGTTCGCTGAGCTACGGACAGGGCATCGTAACCGACGGAACAGATCTCTACGTTACCGGTTACGGCAACAACGGAACAGTGTTCGGCTCGTTCACGCTGAGCTTGTCTTACGGTTCACCTTTCCTGGTCAGGTATAACGGCAACAACGGAACAGAGGAGTACGCATCAGCGCGGGAAGTGGGATCGTACGCAGGCGGAATGGCGATTGCTTTGGATGATGAAACGCCGGATAATGCTTTTATTGCCGGCACTTATCCTACGCTGAGCAGCTATTACGCGTTTATCGACCAGCTGTCGACCAGTAACGGCAATTACGCGCGCCATGCAAATCCGTTTACGGTTCAGCCTGCGCAGGATAATTCGGCCATCAGCAGCGCCTCCGTATTCCCCAATCCTTCCTACGACGGAATACTGAACGTGAAGATCGACGGAACGACAGGAGATGACGCTCCCGCCTCGATCCTCATTTACGATCTCACCGGTCAGCTCGTTCTCCGGAAAGACGGAATTACGACCGCGCAGGAAGCGATCGACGCAGGCATGCTCGATGACGGAACTTACCTGTACGAAGTGGTGAGGGAAAACAACCGCATCGGGAACGGGAAGATCGTGATCGCGAAGTAAAAGCGGAAATGTTTCATTAACCCCGTAAGGCGAGGCCGTAATGGCTTCGCCTTTTTTCTTTCATTTTTCTGAAACAGATATCTTCAATGATCTGAAATTATTCAGGATCGCGAATGAAAACCTTCCGGCTCAGTGCCCCACTACGATCCTGCATGTTGAAGAAACAGTCGCACCGGTCACATGCACGAAATAAATTCCCGCAGGCAATCCGCCCGTGCCGATCTGCGTAGTGTTATACCCGGTCATCCCGGCGACCGAACTGGTGGAAATGATGTTGCCGGAAATGTCGGTGACTGTGACGGAAACATTTTCGCTGCTCGTCAGCGTGAAACCGATGTTGCAGACGTCCATGGACGGATTCGGCCACGCACGGAAGCCGGGTGCATTCTGGTCAGCTGTTTCAATGCCGATGATCGTTCCTCCGTTCTGCGTGAAGCGTGGATGGAATTCCTGGTAATAGATATTCGCGATCGTGTCGTCGTGCACGATGACCATATTCTCGTCATTCTTCGTGTCGGCGGTCGTGCTCCAGTTGTGTGAGCCTGTCATCACCATCGGGTCGGATGCAACGTTGTTCGGATCGATGATCGCGTATTTGTGGTGCATGATGCCGTTGGCGGAATAGTCGACAAGATGTCCCGCGGGAAGTGCTGCGCTGAGCGTCGGCCAGACCGTCGTTGTGGTCTGGTCGTCCACCATGACATACGTCTGCACACCGGAAGACGACGCGCCCGTGATCGCGTAGGCGAGGTCGGATCGCGTGATGATCATCGTCGCGATGCAGAGATCCGTATTCGCAGTGCCGAGGTGATTGACGATCTGCTGGTTCGTTCCGTCGGACGGGCTGAAGTATTGCTCCACGCGATGACCGCCGATCAGGTATTCATGCGGCGTGTTGTCGGTCTTGTACGGACCGAAACGCGAGTTGCCGGCGTTCGGCACCATTCCCGTATCGCCCCACATCTCATCGAACTCGATCTTGTATCCTTTTGCGATCGACTGGTCCTGGAAAATGATCACGTTGTTCGCGTCGGTTCCTGTCTGGTTGTCTGTCCAGTTCGTGGAGCCCGTCCACAGCAGCGGATCGCCGGGATCCGTGGAAAGCGCATCGATGATCATGAATTTATTGTGCATGATGTTGTAGGCGGATGTCGTCGGGCTGTACACGATGGGAATATTCGGGTTCAGCTGGCTCACCGCCGCTGTGGTCTGGGAGCCGTCATAGATCACACGCACACGCACACCGCGGCTGTAAGCGTTGTTCAGCGCCGTGGAAAGATTGACGATGTTCGTGTTGTCGAAGCTGTACATCGCGATGTCGATCGTGTATTTCGCACGGTTGATATACGCGGCGATCGTATCATCGATCGTATGAAAAAGCAGCGTCGCGTTCACCCCGGTGGAAAGTGTCGTGTCGACCGATTTGTCGAAATAAACGGTGATCCTTCCCGAGGACGCGGATACAGTCGCGAATGCGCGCGTGGCGGAAAATGCCGTATCGGATCCATTCACGGAATAAGCCTTCACATAAAAAATGTCGGACGGGTTAGCGCCGGAAACGGTTACGGTGTGCGTCAGCCCGGAAGCGCCGGAAAGCATGCCGAGCTCGAGGGCAGGCGTGCGTCCGTACAGCACATACGTGCTTCCCGTGATGTTGGTGTTCCAGCTGATGTTGAAACCGGAAGCCGTCATGTTCGATTGCGTCAGGGGCGTGATGATGGAAATGCTGCTGTTGGAAATAAGATCGGCTGTATCGCGCGGCAGCAGCTGGTAAGTCTGGAAATACTGCGATGCAACCCCGATGATCGAAACATAACCGGTGGGAATGATAGCGCCGACGAGCGGCGACCCGGTGCGTACGTACACAGTGCCGCTCTGCGAATTGCTCGTGAACGTATAGCTCGTGTTGCCGGCGAAGGTTCCGCCTGTCTGGAATGTTGCATTGTTCACGCGCACCAGCTCGCCTTCCACCGCTTCGCCGATCTGCGAGGGTGTGAGGACAACAGGCGCAGGCAGCGTATTGCCCGTGGTGACGACGGTATGCGTGCTCACCGGCTGAACTTCGAGAAGACTGTCGTAGCTCGTAAGCGTTCCCGTAGCGACGATACTGTCGCCACGCTGCACACCGGAGAGCGCGGCGTCGTAAAGCGCGATGCCCGCAGAAGAATCCTGGACGTAACGGATGGTGCCAAGCTCTGCGCCATTGGTGACAATGCCGCGGATCGTTACCGTGGAATTGATCGCCGCCTGCCGCGCCGCCTGGATGTTGACCTGCGAGAAGCCGGTTACTGAGAATGCGATCAGGGCTGAAACGAGTGTCAGAAATTTTTTCATGTGAGGAAAGTGTGAATGATGAAGCTGAATACCCGGGTCCGTTTTCGAACGGAATTATGCCGGGTTTTGTGATTATCCGGTTCACAAGCTGCGCCGGTTTCGGAGTGGTTCCCGGGAGGGAAGTCCTGTAGGTGATCAGCGGCAGCTTTTCTGAGCTTCAAAAATAAACGCTTCTTCCATCTGCGCACAGGGTGAAAGGAAAAATAATGTTTTCGTAACGGGAACGTATGTTCAAGGAATGGTGCAGGGAATAGGACACATTCATCCGTAGGAATGGCGGTTTTGTCTGAATTAACCAATCCATAAAATGAAGCGGGGCTTAAATTAAAAAGCGTCCGGCAACTTGCCGTTCTTACATCGTGTAATCATGCGCAGACCAATTTTCCCGTACGTCCTCCCTGCTGTTTTTTTTACGGCAGTTTTATTCGCTTCCTGCCGCCGCGGCGAAAATGGAAATGCAAATATTAAACCGGTCGACACGAGTGTCGTCATGAAGGGATCCGAATCGGAATTCAACCTGATGGAATACATGAAGAATGAATTCACGAAAAAAAATCCGCGCATAAGCGTGACACTCTCGGGCGGCGGATCTGCGGTCGGCATCGGCGGACTCATCCGCGGCGAGAACAACATCGCCAATGCGTCGCGGAAAATTACCGACGGTGAAGTTGCGCTGGCAATGAGCAACCAGGTGAACCCCATTCCGGTCATCATTGCGACAGACGCGATCGCGATCATCACGCATCCCGCGGTTTGCGTCGACAGCCTTTCCATGCAGCAGTTGTCGGATGTGTTCAGCGGGAAGATCACGAACTGGAAAGAGGTCGGTGGCGCCGATCTTCCGGTGAAAGTGATCGGGCGCAACCAGAATTCCGGCACGCGTTATTTTCTCATGGATCATCTCCGCATGAACGGCTTTGCGCCGGGAACCACCGTCGAACAGGATAACCCGCAG
>DASTSF010000251.1:0-2841 GCA_035760825.1 Bacteroidia bacterium | reverse complement strand
ATGCTCGGCGCCGCATTCGCCGTTTATTATCCTGACGCGAATTCCCTCGCGCAGTCCGGCACCGGCCCGTTCGGGAATCTCTGGACAACATTCAATGCGAATGCACCGAAGGAATTAACCTGGATGGATTTTGCGCCTTTTATTGCCTTCCTGATCCCGCTGTTCTCTGCGTTGCGGCTGGCCAAATTCAACAACGACAAGCGCCAGACCGATTCGTTCATCGGTGTGCCGACGCCGGCCAATTCCATTCTCATTTGTTCATTCGTCCTTATCCTCCGCTTCAGCAGGCTGTGGATCGCTGACTGGCCCGCTGACATCGGGGGAGCGCCGGGCCCGTCTTATGCCCGGAAGATATTCAACCTGTTCATGCAGTCGCCGCCTGCCAACGCGGGGCTGCGGGTGAACGGCGGGTGGGCGCCGGGTGTTTCTTTTGCCGAATCGCTGCTGCTGAACCCGTGGTTCCTGGTCGCTGTCACGCTGGTAATGTCTTTCCTGCTGGTGGCGGAAATTCCGCTGTTTGCGCTCAAGTTCAAAAATTTCGGGTGGAAAGGGAACGAAGTGCGCTACCTGTTTCTTATCCTGTCGGTGGCGCTGGCGGCGCTGCTTCAGTTCACCGGTGTTCCGCTGGTGATCGTGCTGTACGTGCTGCTGTCTGTCGTGAACAATGCGATGAAGAAGAAAAGCGGCGGTGCGCCCGGAGGAGCTGAAACGCCGGGAAGCTGATGCCCTGGCCCCGGGTGAAGCGGAACGCGGCAGCGTTGCAGTGGAACACGGGAACGGAGTAAATACAACGCACTGCAGGTCCGCCCCAAATCGTTAATTTTGCCATTCACTTTTCAACTTATCAACTCATCATCGATGAAATTCAAAGCAGAAATCGACGTCATGCCGCTCAAGGCGCTCCTCGATCCGCAGGGAAAAGCGGTAACGGGTTCCATGAAAAACCTGGGGCTGCCGGAGATACAGAACGTGCGCATCGGGAAGCACATCACGCTCGAGATAGATGCGGACAACAGGGATGCGGCGCATGCGAAAGTGGATGAAGCCTGCAAAAAACTGCTTGCGAACCAGATCATGGAGTTTTACGAGTTCGAGCTGTCGGAGATCCGGTGAGCGCGTATGCGTTCTGAACCGGGATTAGCGCCATGAAATGGTTTAAATATCCACTTGCGATCGTTGCCTACGGACTTCTCGGCGTCTTCCTGTTTGCGGAGCTGTGGCATTACGTGGGGAAAAGTGAAGTGGAAAGCTTCTGGTATTATTTCCCTTCTTTCGCCGGTGTGTTCCTCCTGGCGTCGTTCATCCTTTCGAAGCTGAAGCTGCCCTGGGAAGGCGATGTGATGGTGCAGGTGGCGATGGTGCTGGCGCCCGTGCTCTGGTTCGTGAACAACGCCCCGCCGGCGAAGCAGCCTGTTTATGTTTTTTACGTGAAGCCGGATTTCCAGGGAACGCTCCAGGTGCATTTCGATCATTCGGATAACGCGGAGACAAAAGTGCGCAGCACGGCCGATACGCTTTTCTTCCGCTTCGATGAGAACGGGGAGATCATGCTCAATGAAGATTTCCGCACGGTGCGCGAATCGGTGATGCAGAGACTGTATTACCTCAACGAGGATAAATCGCGCGTGCACATTACCGGCCTCGACGCGAAGAAAACGCCTTCCGACACCGCGCTGGTGTATGTGCGTGAAGATTCCATCCGTTCCGACAAGGGAAAGATCGACGCGATGTTCTTTCGCGTGGACAAGTCGCAGCACCTGAAATAGCCCGGTCTCAAAAAAAATCCCGGGCACATGCCTGAAGCAGGTACCCGGGATCCGGAATTTTTGAAATGCGTTTTAGTCGCCCGGGGGATCAGGAGCGTTGGTATAATCCGCTTTTTTCGGCTTGAGTGTTTTGGGGAAGATGACGTTCACGAGCTCATCGTCGACGGTGAGCAGTGAAACGGAAATACCGTTCACGATCGTCATCGGTTTTTCGAACTGCAGCTTGGGCTTGTACAGCTCGTACGTTCCGTCGCTGAGCTTGCGGTACATGTTGATGATCTTCCCGTCTTTCACTTCCACTTTTCCCGAGTAGCAGGAAGCGTCAGCGCCCTTGCGTACGGTAATGATCACGTCGTCATACACGCCGTCTTTCACGTCTTCCGCACCGCGCTCTTCGAAGATTTTTTCCCACTTCGTGTAGCAGTTGGAAGGCTGGTTGTCATCGGTGGTCGTTCCGCCGGATCCGGAGTTGTTCTGGGGACTTTTCTGGTTAGCGGGTGCCTGTGCTGACAGTCCGCCGGCGATCACGAGAGCTAGAAACGCCGTGTATATTTTCTTCATGAATTAAGGTGAGTTGGTTGGTCATTCCCGGAACCATGGCCGGGGTAATGGTAAAGATAACAAAATCCATACCGAAAAAATGCGGGCCGAAAGGTTGACGGTTGAGGGTTTTCAGTTTCGGGTTTTGGGGTTTTCTGTGTATGGGGTACCTGCAAGGTTATAACCTGCAAGGTTGTCTTCCGGCGCCCGTTCCCGGGATTAAACGTTTCACCTGCGAAATAAGCGTTTGTAACCGATTGGCCGCGATTGTCCTAAATTGGCCGGGCGTGAAAAAAGTGTTTACGTCCGCCTGGTTCAACCTGCTGCTGGGAATTTTGCTCGCTGCGCTGACGCTGATCGCTTTCAGGCACGATGCAGGACGGGCGGTGGAAAATGTTATGTGGAACGCGGAGGGCAGGCCGGAACCTATGTGTTTTACCTGGTTTTTTTTGACCGGCTATATTCTGCATTCTCTTTACATGACCGGACTTTCCGTTTATTATTTCGTCCGCAAAAAATGGTTCACGCCGCTGTT
>DASTSF010000250.1:0-7557 GCA_035760825.1 Bacteroidia bacterium | reverse complement strand
CACCAGCCCGGATGAATGGGAAGCAGTGATGATGCGCCAGCTGCAGTTGCTCCATCACTGGAAAACAACACCGGAAGAGCTCATCCGCAACCAGGAAGCGGAAAAGAAAATCAGCCCGGCCGCTGAAGAAAAACCAGCCGTTACCGAAGAAAAAACAGAAACAACTGAAGAAAAATCCCCGACGGCAGCCGACGAGATCAATACACTTCTGTACGTGCTGGTGGAACCGGGCGGAGCGGAAGATGTAAATGATACGGAAACCGTGCAGGAGCCTGTCGCGGAAGAAATTCCGGAGAACGGGGAAGAATGGGAAGTGACAGTGGTGAACGAGGAGTCTCCCGCGGAGGAGGAAGAACCGGTTCACCCCGTTGCCGTTCCCGAAGACCCGGTGACGCAGGAAATTTTCCGGGAAGCGATCAGCTCATCGATCGGGCTGGAGGTGGACGATACGCTTCCGGCGCCGGAAGAGCTTGGTTTCGTGGCGACGAACATTCCCGCCGTGGCGGAGGAAAATGAACCGGGCCCCGAAAAAGAGCAGGCCGAAGAGCAAACCGGGGAGCTCAGCTTCTCGCAATGGCTGATGTCGGTTTCCAGGACGCCGGCGGAGCAGAAACCTGTCACGGAGACAGGGAACGCGTCGGGCCTGGTGGAAAAATTCCTTCGGGAACAGCCTCGTATTCAGCCGAAAAAGAGCTTTTACAACCCGGTCAACATGGCCAAAAAGAGCGTGCAGGAAAGCGATGAATTCATCACGGAAACGCTGGCCCGTATCTACGTCAAGCAGGGCAACTTCACCAAAGCGATCCGCGCCTACCAGAAACTGAGTTTGAAATTTCCGGAAAAAAGCGCTTACTTTGCAGCCCTTATTGAAGAACTGAAAAGAACACCCAAATAATTCCTATCTGAAATGAGCGCAGTAATTTCCGTATTGATCCTTCTCTGCTGCATTTTCCTCGTGCTTGCTGTACTGGTACAGAATCCCAAAGGGGGCGGACTCGCTTCCGGGTTTACGTCCGGCGCGCAGGTGATGGGCGTACGCGGCACGGCGGATTTCCTTGAAAAAGCAACGTGGACGATCGCGATCGTGCTGTTCGTCATCAGCGTTTTCTCCACCGGCATGGCAGCCAAAGCGAAGAACCAGGGTGGTGAAGCTTCCGTAACAAAAGACAAAGCGGCCGAATTCAATACCAAGCCGAACGCAGGCGGCAGCGGGAATGCTTTCCCGATAAACAACGCCAATCCTCCCGCAGCAAACGCACCTGCACCGGTTCCTGCCGGCGGACAGAAGTAATGCTTCGCGCAAAAAAACGTAAATGTCAGGATGTCATTTCCTGGCATTTTTCATTGGTAAAAACTGAAAAAATGGCCGTGGAAAGCAAGCCCGTTTCGGCTGGCATAAAATTCGATAGGGGCTGTCCGGAAATTCATATCACACACATTGTTTAACCAAAATCAAAGCGAATAGAAATGGCTAATCTGAAGATTAAACCTTTGGCCGACCGCGTGGTCGTAGAAGCCGCAGCTGCGGAAGAAAAAACAGCAGGCGGAATCATCATTCCCGATACAGCGAAAGAAAAACCGCAACGGGGAAAAGTCATCGCAATCGGAACCGGAAAAAAAGACGAGCCGCTTACCGTGAAAGTGGGCGACAATGTTCTTTATGGAAAATATTCCGGAACAGAGATCCAGATCGACGGAAAAGATTACCTCATTATGCGCGAATCCGACATTTTCGCCATCGTTTAATTCCTTCACTTTAAAAAATTTCAAAAATGGCTAAGAATATCTCATTTGATCTCGAAGCGCGCGACGCACTGAAACGTGGCGTTGACGCCCTGTCAAACGCAGTAAAGGTCACGCTCGGTCCCAAGGGCCGCAACGTGGTTATTGATAAAAAATTCGGCTCGCCGGCCATCACGAAAGACGGCGTTACCGTAGCAAAAGAAATCGAGCTGAAAGATCCCGTGGAAAACATGGGCGCGCAGATGGTGAAGGAAGTCGCTTCCAAAACCGCCGATGTGGCCGGTGACGGAACAACGACTGCCACCGTGCTTGCACAGGCGATCGTAACCGCCGGACTGAAAAACGTGGCTGCGGGTGCGAACCCGATGGACCTCAAGCGCGGCATCGATAAAGCGGTTGAGTCTGTTATCGAAAGCCTCAGCAAAATGTCGAAGAAAGTCGGCGACGACAACGAGAAGATCGAACAGGTGGCGACGATCTCCGCGAACAACGACAACGCGATCGGCAAGCTCATCGCCGAAGCCATGGGCAAAGTGAAACGCGAAGGCGTGATCACCGTGGAAGAAGCGAAAGGAACTGAAACCACCGTCGAAGTGGTGGAAGGCATGCAGTTCGACCGCGGCTATCTTTCCGCTTACTTCGTCACCGACGCAGATAAGATGGAAGCCGTGCTCGACAGCCCGCTCATTCTGATTTACGACAAGAAGATCTCCAACATGAAAGAGCTTCTTCCTGTTCTCGAAAAAGCGGTTCAGACCGGCAAGCCGATCCTGATCATCGCGGAAGACGTGGACAGCGAAGCGCTCGCTACGCTCGTGGTGAACAAGATCCGCGGCTCGCTGCGCATCTGCGCGGTGAAAGCGCCCGGCTTCGGTGATCGCCGCAAAGCCATGCTCGAAGACATCGCAGTGCTCACCGGCGGAACGCTCATCAGCGAAGAACGCGGGTTCAAGCTGGAGAACGCCGATCTTTCTTTCCTCGGAAAAGCAGAAAAGATCACGATCGATAAAGACAACACGACGATCGTCGGCGGTGCCGGCAAAAAAGCCGACATCACTGCACGCGTGAACCAGATCAAAGCACAGATCGAGAACACCACGTCGGATTACGACAAGGAAAAACTGCAGGAGCGCCTTGCGAAGCTCGCAGGCGGTGTTGCCGTTCTTTACGTCGGTGCTGCGACGGAAGTGGAAATGAAAGAGAAAAAAGACCGCGTGGATGATGCGCTGCACGCTACGCGCGCTGCGGTTGAAGAAGGTATTGTTCCCGGAGGCGGTGTTGCGTACATCCGTGCACAGGAATCGCTCGACAAGCTGAAAGGCGCGAACGAAGACGAAGGCACAGGCATCCAGATCATCCGCCGTGCGCTCGAAGAGCCGCTGCGCCAGATCTGCGCGAACGCAGGCGTGGAAGGTTCCATCGTTGTGCAGAAAGTCCGCGACGGGAAAGCTGATTTCGGCTACAACGCACGCACCGAAACGTACGAAAAACTGTATGACGCAGGCGTTATCGATCCCACGAAAGTGGCGCGTGTTGCGCTCGAGAACGCAGCGTCCATCGCCGGAATGCTGCTCACGACGGAATGCGTTCTTTCGGAGATCAGGGAAGAAAAGCCGGCTATGCCCCCGATGGGCGGCGGCATGGAAGGGATGATGTAATTTTCACCCGGAAAATAGAAGAAAGCCCTGCGGAAATCCGCGGGGCTTTTCTGTTATCTTTAAGCCATGAGCAAGATGCGGAAAATAGCGCTCATCGGAATTGCGGCAGCTTTCACCGGCGCCGTAATTGCAAAGCTGTGCGGCTTTCCCCCTGTCCTCATCGGCGCTCACGCCCTTCCATTCTTCATGTTATTAATCATCGACAGTTCCCGGCGAAGGGAAAATCCCAAAAAGTGAAACGATTCCTTCTACCCTATCTCCTGTTTTTTCTCTCAGCAGAAATTCACGGACAAATCGCACATGACACGGCAGGCTGCCGTTTTTTCCAGCCATTTGCCGGTTACAAATCCTGGACATCTCCCGCGAAAGGAACGTTCTACCTCACCTGGGGCTACAACAAGGACGCTTATACAAAAACGGACGTCCGCGTTCACAGCTCCGACGAGAAAGTGGATTTCACATTGTACGACATGACGGCACGCGATCATGCGCAATGGAAAGACATCCTCCGTGTTCAGCCGAGCATTCCGCAGTACGATTACCGTCTCGGCTACTGGCTTCCGAACGGGAAATTCGGCATCGAAGCCAATTTCGATCACGCGAAATACATCGTGAACGACTGGCAGCACGTACACATGAACGGAAATATTTACGGAGAACATTTCGACACCGACACGACGGTCGACCCTGATCATTTCCTTCATCTCGAGCATACGGACGGAGCGAACCTGCTCATGCTTAACCTCATGTTCCGCGCCCCGCTTTTTGCCTCGACGCATGCACATCTTTTCTGGATCGCGAAAGCAGGCGCCGGCGTCGTGATCCCGCGATCGGATGTTACACTATGGGGACTCCGGTGGAATCACTGCTTTCACATCGCAGGTCCGACGACCGGCATCGAAACCGGGTTCCGTCTCGAGTTTTACAAATATTTTTTCTTCGAACCGACGATCAAGGGAGCGTACTGCGATTTCAAGAACGTGCTGGCGCGCGACAACATCCTGATCAGTCACCAGTTCTTCGCCGGCATGGGAATTCTCTGCGCGGGTTTCCAGGTTCCGCTGGGCAAATAATATCATCGTACTCCCGGCGTTTTAGCATCACAGGTATGAGGCAAACCGGTCGGGATTCACGAATAATATCTACCTTTTAAAAAAATAAACGACATGAAGATCTACGCCATCGACAGGATATTACCGACTGCCACGGAAGAAAAGATCCGCGGCGTTGTGATCAGGGAAGCGCTGCACACATGGATATTGTATTCGAAAGAGCTTATCCGCGAAGTTTATTTCCGCAAGGACCGTCCCGGCGTCATCATTGCGCTGGAATGTGCGAACGTTGAAGAGGCGCGTAACATCCTTTCCACTTTCCCGATGGTGCGTTCGGGCGTGATCGATTTCGATATTATCCCGGTGGGACATTTCGTTCCGTTCGGCACGCTGTTCGACCAGGAGCTGCTGAAGAGCGTGAATGAGCAGAACCATTAATCCTTCGTCCATGCGGCTGCGTCCTGTTTTTCTTTTCGTACTGCAGATATTTTCCACATCTTTTCTTGGCGCACAATGTTCCGTTTCGATCACTTCTTCGAACGCAAACGGGATGACGCTCGACGTTACCGCAACAGGAACAGGTTCTTCACACCCGTTCTATGTATGGTCGTGGGGCGACAACAGCAACGTCAGCTTCAACGCAACCGATTCGCACACGTACGTCGCGAACGGAACGTATACCGCGTGCGTCACGTACACGGATTCGCTCAATCCTTCGGCCTGCATCGACACAGCCTGCATCACCGTTACGGTCCCGGTTACAGGCATGCGCGGGGAAAACCGGGATGCGACGGCACTGTCGGTGGCGCCGGATCCGTTTGACGGCAGCACGCTCGCTGCCATAGATCTTGCATCCCCGGCAGAAGATGCAGAAATTTCCATTTATGACGTTTCAGGCCGCTGCATCGCTGTTGTCTTCAGCGGTCAGCTGGATGCAGGCCGGCATACATTCCCTGTTTCCCTGCAGGCGCCAGGGATCTATTTCCTGTCCGCACAGATCGATGGAATAACACGGGTGCAGAAAATGATCTGCCGTTAAAACTTCGTGCTGTTTTAACAAATGAGCGTGCGAAAGTCGGCTCCTTTTAATTGACATTCTGAAGCGACCTTCCTATTTTTGAATCCTACCAAAACCAAACAAAAACAAATGAAAAAACTCTACGCGATTTCACTTCTTGCCGGACTCGGTTTCGCATTCAGCGCCAACGCGCAGTGCACGATTTCCTCGGCAACCATTACCCCGGGCGGACTTACTGTAAATGCGAACATGGTCGCCAGCGGAGCAGCTGCACCTGTTTATGGCTGGGACTGGGGCGATCAGACAAGCCCTTCCACGACGCAGTCGGCTACGCACACCTACACTGCGGCCGGTACGTACACCGTTTGCGCAGTTTACGTGGACGGTTCCAACTTCACCTGCTACGATTCCACCTGCCAGACGATCACCGTTTCTGCAACGGGCATCAGCGATCCTTCCGTATCGGCGGTGAACGTAAAGGCTACACCGAATCCTTTTTCATCCAACGTTCAGCTGACGGTTACGCTTGACCAGCCTGAAAACGTTTCGATGAGCGTGTATGACCTTACCGGGAAACAGGTTGCTGTTATCCAGAACGGTCTTATGCCTGCCGGCAGCAACATGATCAACTGGACACCGGAAGGACTTTCCGAAGGCGTTTATTTCCTCCAGGTGAAAGCCGGTGATGCGGTGACGACGAAGAAACTCGTTTACACAGCGCAATAATCATTTCACTTTTTCAATGAGAAACGGTTCCCGCGGGAGCCGTTTTTTTTGTGTTCACATTTACAAAAACAGAACGTCCGGCCACACACCAGCCGGACGTTCCCACACACAATCACACAATTTACAACACACTAACTCTTCGAAAGAATTTCCTTTACAATCAGGGAGATCATTTTTCCATCGGCTACGCCGGCGAATTTTTTTGTAGCGGCGCCCATCACTTTTCCCATGTCGGCCGGTGAAGATGCCCCTACCTCCGTGATCAGCTGCTGCAATGCACTTCGCAGCGCGGCTTCGTCCATCTGCTTCGGGAGGTATTCTTCAATAACACCCGCCTGGAAAAGCTCCACATCCGCAAGATCATCCCGGTTCTGCGTCTTGTAGATCTCGGCCGTCTCCCTTCTCTTTTTCACTTCCTTCTGCATGGCTTTGATCGCAGAATCATCCGTCAATCCTTCAGGCGAAGTTTTCAGCAGGAGCATCGCGGACCTGATGGCCCGCAACGCTTCCAGCCTTGCCTGGTCTTTCGCCAGCATGGCTGATTTTATATCGTTCTGAACTTTTTCTTCGAGTGTCATATACTGCTAAAAAACGGGCCGGTCCAACGCAACCGGACCCGTGTTCCGATTCCCTCCTGATCAATCTACATTATCGTGGAGAAAAGAATTGTTGGGCTTGATCTCGATCTTCTTGTCCTCGTTCTCCGTCAGCGTGAAACGGGAAACCTGCGATTCCGAAGAATGCGGAACGTTGTCGAGCTGGATGTTCCTGCGTTTGTAAGCCGGCTCATGCTCCATCTCTTTCAGTCCCTGCGGCGTTTTCAGTTTCAGGCTAAGCTCTTTCAAACGGGCGATACGCTCCTGCGCCTTGCGCTGGATCTCTTCAGCCGCCTGTTTCTTTTCTTCCTCCGCCCTGGTGCGCGCCTCTTCTTCCGCGGAAACAGCCGGTATTTCAGAAGCCTGCTCTTCCACTTTCATTTCCGGCTCCTCCGTTTTTTTCCATTCGGAAACAGGTTCATTCACTTCGGAATTATTTTCCGGGGCATTCAGTTCGGCAGAAACTTCATTGTACGATTCCTGCGTTTCAACCACGTTCATGCTGAACTCCTGCTCATTTTCCTCGTTCCAGTTCTCTTCCGATTCCATGGAGATCTCATCGCTGCCGGAAGACGTATTCGTGATCTCGAATTCCACATCAGCGTTCGAAACCGGGAGGATCGTTTCCTTCTGCTCTTCCGTTTGCGTACCTGCGATCACTTCTTCCGAAACAGCAGCGTTGCGTACTTCTTCCTGCTGAGAAACGATATCCGTCTCTTCCTGCTGCGATACGGAACTGACCACCTGCTCTTCCGTTGAAGAAA
>DASTSF010000249.1:0-8074 GCA_035760825.1 Bacteroidia bacterium | reverse complement strand
GCTGTTCGATCGGCGTGGAAATGTGTTTGCCGCGCATCAGCGGGATGGCGCAGAAGGAGCACGGACGGTCGCAGCCTTCAGAAATTTTCAGGTAAGCGAAATGCTGCGGCGTGGTGAGAATCCTTTCCCCGACGAGCTCGTGCTTGTAATCGGCTTTCAGCGTTTTCAGCATGCGGGGAAGGTCGCGCGTGCCGAACCATGCATCCACTTCCGGAATTTCCTTTTCGAGGTCGTGCTTATACCGTTCGCTGAGACAGCCGGTGACGTAAACTTTTTCCACCAGCCCCTGCTCTTTCGCGTCTACGAACTTCAATATCGTGTCGATGCTTTCCTGTTTCGCATTATCGATGAAGCCGCACGTGTTGATGATGACGATGGATGAATCTTCCTGCACGGATTCGTGCTCCACGTCGAAATTATTCGCTTTCAGCTGTCCCATCAGCACTTCGGAATCGAAAATGTTTTTCGAGCAGCCGAGCGTTACGACATTCACTTTGTTCTTGCGGAGAGTCCTGGCTTTCATCGCTGCAAAGGTAAGAACCAAAAGACTCAGATTCTCACACCGACCACCAGCACCACCGACGTTTCGGGATGTGGTGCTCTGGCGTTCACTCTCTGACTTCGTCAGATTCTCACGCCGATCACCAGCACATCATCCACCTGCTCGAGGTCGCCTTTCCAGTCGCTGAAAGTTTTTTCGAGGATATTCTTCTGTTCTTCCATCGTTTTTCCGCCTATGGAAAGCAGGAGCTCTTTCAGCTGGCTGTACTTGAATTTCTTTCCCCTCGGTCCGCCAAACTGGTCGGCGAAACCATCCGTAAAGGTGTAAACGGTGTCGCCTTTCTGCAGTTGTACGGAGTGAAGCGTAAATTCTTTCTTCGGGCCTTCGTGCATGCCGATCGGCTGCTTGTCGGCTTTGAATTCCATCATTTCCCCGTTACGCAGGATCCACAAAGGATTGTTGGCGCATGCGAATTCCATCTGCATTTTCCCGAAATCATAGCTGCACAGCACACAGTCCATGCCGTCCTTCGAAATTTCCCCGGAGCCTTCCGGGTTCAGCGACATGATGATCGCATCGCGCTGCGCATTGAGCAGGAGATCCGGACGGAAAATGCGGTGACCGAATGTCAGCTCATGCGTGATGGAAATGTTCAGCAGCGACATGAACGCGCCGGGAACGCCATGCCCCGTGCAGTCGCCAGTGAGCAGCAGGAATTTTCCTTCCGGCGTTTCGTCTGCCCAGTAGAAATCTCCGCTGACAATGTCTTTCGGCCTGTACAGCACGAAATATTCCGGGAGCCTGTTCTGCAGCAGCGTGTCCGATGCAAGCAATGCACGTTGTATGCGTTTCGCGTAATGGATGCTGTCGAGTATGTCCTTGTTCTTTTCTTCGATGATGGCTTTCTGCATGCGGATCTCCGCTGTACGTTCTTCCACTTTCCGCTCGAGCATGACGTTCTGCTCCCGGACAATGCGTTCATTTTCCTGCGCGGCCACGAGCGCTTCCTGCTGCGCTTTTTCCTTTTCCTTTTTGAACCGGTTGATCTTGTCCCCGATCGCGAAAGAAAGCAGCACCGCTTCGATCGCCGCTCCCACCTGTGCTGCGTGTCGCGCAAAAACACTGTACGGCACGACGCCCGCATCCAGCAGGATGAAAATGGTGAGTCCGCACAGGTACGCGCCGAAACCGAGAATGTAATACCGCGCCGGCTTGTAACCTCTCCTGTACACGATCACGGCCACAACCATCGAGGCAATTGAAAAAGCGACGCCGGCCAGCTGCACGAGCTTCAGGCCGTCGTGGGGTCTTCCTGCGATGTCGAGCACCAGCGCGAGCGCGACGAGGGTGCCAAGCGAAAGATAGGGTTTGTAAAATCGCGGGGCATTCTTCCTGATGTCGAGAAAATGAACCGTGAAAAGCATGGCGAACAGGCCGAGCAGGTCGGGCGCAAGCGTATGCAGCCGGAAAAACAAGCTGTTCAGCCAGTGCGGAAAATAAATAAGATAGCCGTTGACGAAAGCGATAAACAACCCGTTCGCGAGCGTGTAAACAACATAATAGATGTAAACGGGATCACGGTTGGTGAAGAAAAGGAACAGGTTGTAGATGATCATCAGCAAAATGATGCCGTAGAACACGCCGTTCAGCAGGTTGTAAAGCGATGCATACGTGAAATAGCTTTCCTCCGTTCCGGCTTCAAGCACCATCATCACGGGCGGAACATCTTTCACACGCAGGTAAAACGTTCTTGTGCTGTCCGCCGGAATAGCAAGGGAAAAAAGCGCCAGGTTGACACCGAATTCACGTTTCCGGTAACTGTCACGGCCGCTCATGATCTGTTTCCCTGTTGTTGGTCCGCCGGTTTCGTATAGTATGACGGAATCGGAGCCGCAGTTCCCATAAGAAAAAAGCTGTCGCGCCTTCCCGGTTTTCTTCAGCGTGAACCGTGCCCAGATAGCGGAAGAAGTGATGCCGAAATTCGGGTTCGGCTGCAGGGGTTTGTAAAACTTCCCGGAATGCATCACCTCGCCGAGCGACATATTCCCGGTGGAATCCACGAACACTTCGTAGTGCCCCACCAGGGAAGTGACGGGTGCGTTGTCCTTCAGCACAACTACATCCTGCGCCGCAAGGAAGAACGGGGCCAGCAACAAAGCAAAAACGAGGATGGATTTACGCAGCATAAATTCGAACGCGAATTCACGTGAAAGGTAGGATTTTCAGGATAGACCCGGCGAAAACAGCAGGAAGAGAAACAGGTGGATATTCAATTTTCCGCCGTTTATTTTTTGAAATAGTTCTTTGAAAACGGTTCGCAGGCAGCGCCCGGATAATGAGCGGCACACCGGTCCCGGGCGGCAGGAGCGAATATGTTTAGTGGGAAATCCTGAAATTCGTTTCTGAAAACAGGAAACTCAATCCTTCCTGAACAGCGAATCCACGAACTCGGTCTTGTTGAACACCTGCAGGTCGTCGATCTTTTCGCCGACGCCGATATACTTCACAGGAATTTTGAACTGGTCGGATATGCCAATGACAACGCCGCCTTTCGCGGTGCCGTCGAGCTTGGTAACGGCGAGCGCCGTAACGTCTGTTGCCGCGGTGAATTGTTTGCACTGCTCGATCGCGTTCTGCCCGGTCGACCCGTCGAGCACGAGCAGCACTTCGTGGGGCGCGTCGGGAACGACTTTCTGCATCACCTTTTTGATCTTGGTGAGCTCGTTCATCAGGTTCACTTTGTTGTGCAGGCGCCCGGCCGTGTCGATGATGACGACGTCGGAACCTTTCGCCACCGCGGAATTCAGCGTATCGAAAGCGACGGAAGCCGGATCGGCTCCCATGCCCTGCGCAACGATGGGAACATCCACGCGCTGCGACCAGATCGTGAGCTGGTCGACGGCTGCGGCGCGGAATGTATCCGCAGCGCCGAGCATTACGCTCTTTCCTGATTTTTTGAATGCGTTCGCGAGCTTGCCGATCGTCGTGGTTTTTCCCACGCCGTTCACACCGACGACCATGATCACGTACGGCTTTTTCCCTTCGGGAACGGAAAAATCCTGCAGGTCTTCCGACTTGTTTTCAGCCAGCAGCGCGGCGATCTCGTCGCGAAGGATCTTGTCCAGCTCGGAAGTGTTGACGTACTTGTCCTTCGACACGCGGTCCTCGATGCGTTTGATGATCTTCAGCGTCGTGTCCACGCCTACATCCGAGGTGACAAGTATTTCCTCGAGATTGTCCAGCACTTCCGAATCGACCGTGGATTTCCCCACCACGGCGCGCGCAATGCGGGAAAGGAAGCTTTCCTTCGTCTTTGAAAGTCCTTTGTCGAGACTTTCTTTCTTCTCTTTGCTGAAAAATCCGAAGATGCCCATACTGTTCAGTTCAGAAACAACGAAAGCTTCTTTCGCAGGAAAGAAGCTTCGTGACCCGTCATCGCGGGGTGATTATTTTTTTTCAGAGAGGAAATCCTTGATGTGGTCGTTGTGAACCACTTCTTCCCGGAACGAATAGGCGCCGGTCTTATCAGACTTAACCATCTTGATTACGCGGGTGAACTGTTTTCCTTCACCGGTCTTGAGCGTAGCAACTACTTTCTTTGCCATGACAAAAAATTATTGAACGTCGTTTACTTGATCTCTTTGTGAACCGTCACTTTTTTCAGGATCGGGTTGTACTTCTTGAGCTCGATGCGGTCGGGCGTGTTTTTCTTGTTCTTCGTCGTGATATAACGCGAAGTTCCCGGCTTTCCGCTTTCCTTGTGCTCGGTGCATTCCAGGATTACCTGTATGCGATTGCCTTTCTTAGCCATTTGGTCCTCTTTTTATAAATGGGATGCAAAGATAATGGTTTTGATCTCCAATGCAATAGCGGGGAACGGAATAATGATTGAATTCTGTTTGCCGAATCACCCTTATCAATACAATTAATTGATAACAAATTAATTACCTCGGCCCGCCACTTTCGTTCAGGTAGCTTTTCTGCGCCATCATGGCCTCAATGTCGGTCGTCGTTTTCGGAATATTCCCGGAAAGCACTTCCGGATCGCCCGAAGTGATAAGCACATCATCCTCGATGCGGACACCGATGTTCCACCACTTCGGATCGCAGGGAGAACCGGCGGGAATATAGATCCCCGGTTCAACCGTGATCACGTTCCCGAGGGCAAGCCTTCCGTTCAGCCCGGCATCGTGCACATCAAGCCCGAGATAATGCGAAGTTCCGTGGAAAAAATAGCGGATGTAATCCTCTTCGTTCTGTATGATGCCGAGCGCCAGCAGCCTTTTTTTGATCACCTCCACAGCTGCATTGTGCGGCGCGCGGAATTCGTTGCCGATCCTGCATGCCTGTATCCCGGCCTGCTGCGCATCGTAAACGATGTCGTAGATCTGCTTCTGCTCGGCGGAAAATTTCCCGTTCACAGGAAGCGTGCGTGTGATATCCGCGCAATAGCCGTGGTATTCGGCACCGGCATCGACAACGATGAGATCGCCGTCCTGGAAAGGCCTCCTGTTCGACGTGTAATGAAGAATGCAGGAATTTTCTCCCGATCCGCAGATGCTCGGGTAAGCCGGAAATTCAGCGCCTTCCATTTTGAACCGGAATTCGAGTATGGCCTGCGCCTGGTATTCTGTCATGTCGGGCTCGAGCGCTTTCATCAGTTCCGTATGCCCGTCGCCGCTGATGAGGATCGCCTTGCGCATCAGCTCGAGCTCTTCCGGTTGCTTCACTTCGCGCAGCATGGCCATGTATTCCGAAAGGCGTTCGGTGTCGTCGTTGCTGTTCCGCTTCGTGCTGTTGGAAAATTTCGCGAGCAGCAGCGAAAGATCGCACGGATCGTCCGGGTGATCGTTCATTTCACCGGTGAGCGGGAAAAAGAACACCGTGTGGAATTTTTTCCACTTTATCATGGAAGGAGAAAAATCTTTCGAGGAAAGCACCTTGTCTATTCCCAGCAGCTGTTTGGCGCCGTCAGCGCCCAGGCGTTTCCCGGTCCACGCTTCTTCTTTCGGGTCACGGTCCTGTACGAAGAGGAGTTCATTCGTGAACATCGTATCCACCTGCTGTTTTTCCTTGAACACGATGAGCATGGCGTTCGGCTCGCAAAGTCCTGTCAGGTAAAACAGGTTCGGGTCCTGGTGGTAATCGTATTCCACATCGTTCGAACGCGTGCGCACGGGACTTGCAAAAAAAACAGCCACGCTGCTGTCGGGAAGAAGGTCCCGCAACGCCTGCGGCCTGCCCTGGTGGAACTGCGGTGTCAGCAGGTCGGTGTCGTAATCGTAATGATCCGGTGCGCCGGTGAACGAGAAAAAAATGAGGGCGAGAAAAAAGCTGGCGGGAAGAAGCAGGAAACGTTTCGTCATGACAGTTCGAAAATACAAAAACGCCATCCCGGTCGGGAACGGCGTTTTCAAATGGAAAAATAAGTTTCTGAAAGGCGTTCTGCCCTGGCAGGTTATTTCAATTTCACCAGGCCTTTGGCTTTCGCGCGCTTGAGCGCTTCGCCGATGCCGATCTTGCTGATCGTGCGGAGCCCGGCTGCAGAAACTTTCAGGGTGATCCAGCGCTTTTCCTCGGGCAGGTAGAATTTCTTGGAGTGCAGGTTCGGCTGGAACGTGCGCTTCGTTTTGCGATTGGAGTGGGAAACGTTGTTCCCGACAATCGTATGTTTTCCGGTGATCTGGCAGACTTTTGACATGACTCTCTGTTTTCGAAAATGGAGGGCAAATGTAGGAATTTTTATTCAAAACAGCTGCTTCGGAACAAAAAACCATTTCAATTTACCCGTCATTGCTGCTTTCCTTTCATCTGCTCCTGCAGCTTCTGCTGCTCATACTGGCGCTGCTGCAGGATCTGGACGTAACGCGGCGCCCGCTTATCGCCCATCTGCACGGCCCGGTCGGCCCACTGCAGCGCAAGGTCAAGCTGGCCGGCCTGTTCGGCGGCAAGCGCCATATTGAAGCTGGCCCGCTTGGCGATCTTGGGATCGGTATTCGAAGCTTCCGCATTCCAGATATCCGTGGCCGTTTTCCAGTTGTTGTAATGCACCAGCTTTGAAGCCTGCTTGAGCTTCGGGGAGCCGCGGCGGTAATATTCACGCGTAACCCAGATCCACTGGGGCGAAATACGATGGCCATACTGGATGCCGGCGGAAACCCCGGCGCGGCTGACCATGTCGCGGCGGTTGGGAAGGCGCGACTGCGCCACCTGCAGCGTCGGGCCGGAACCGTCGAACTGCTGCCAGCTTTCCTGCGTGAACTCATCGACGATCGTCTTTGAACGCAGGTCGTAGATTCTCCACACGCAATACACGTCCACTTTGCCATGTGCATGGTATTCGGGAACGGTGACGTTGCCGCCATCAGGTCCGCGCTGGGTGGTGTTCACCACTTCGTTGAAAAGATTGGTGTTTGAATCGAAGGCCTCGAGCACAACGAGCGCCGTCGTCGTGTCGTTTCCGACCAGCTTTC
Organism: Bacteroidia bacterium; assembly: GCA_035760825.1. Taxonomy (GTDB): domain Bacteria; phylum Bacteroidota; class Bacteroidia; order Palsa-965; family Palsa-965. The sequence continues at coordinate 1,099 of DASTSF010000249.1, read as the reverse complement.
CGACCGTGGTCCAGTCGAGCGGCGGCATGGTCTGGCGGCGCCCCGTTCCTTTGAGGGCCGTATCCAGCGACGCGATCGTCACGGTATAGCGCGGCGTCATCGTCAGCACCTGCCGCAATCCCTCGAGGCAATCTTCCGCGCCCCATTTATCCTGGAAAATTCCTTCGCCGGTGAGAATTCCTTCGGCGATATTCAGCGCCTGCTGACCGCCACCTTTGGCCGGGCGCGTACGGTCGGCGAGAACGAACTTCTGTATCTGCTGCGGAAGCATGATATCCGCGGGTTGCAGGACCTGCAATCGCACGGAAGACATCTTGCAGGCTTCACCGGCAAGCAGAACGACAAAAATGAAAATGAACGGGCGTAGAATTTTCGGTTTCATGGATCTTTTCTGGAATGAGCTTCCAAAATTGTACCAAAAAACCAGACTACGCAATGATAAAATTCAGGAGGAAAAAATTACTGGGTCTGCGTGATCTTCTGGTAAAGCAGGCCGTGACCGGGATCAATCTTCTGGCAAAGAGCGACCACTTTTGTTTTCTCTTCGGGCAACCCGCCGGAAAACAGGTTGATGATCTCCTGCGATTTGGCATTGAACCAGAACTGCATCGGGAACGAAAGCGGGCGCTGCTCGTGAACGGCTTCGAGGCTGTTGAGCGCTTCCAGGCAGATGGCGCGGCCCCCGTTCACATCGTTGTACATGATGTCGAACCCGAGGCGGTGGTATTTGTAATTGCACTGGCGGACGGGCTCGTAGATCGGCTGGAGCATGTTTTCCACGAGGTAATAACGGTTCTGCGTGTTCGACTCCATCGATTTCCATCCTTTTTCCGGGGCGTTCTGCGCATTGTTCACGATGGTCTGCGCTTTCTGCCAATACTGCGTTCCGCCGTCGGAAGAATAAGAATCGTAATCCTGCGCAAGGATCACGTACGCGTAATACGCGAGAATGGAGGTAAGATTGTTCAGGTGCTGGCTGATGGAAAATTCCAGCGGCTGGAACTGCACGTAATTGAATTCAATGTCCGGGTCGTTGTGATTGATCATCGTGGAGGAATACGACGATTTGTAAATGGGGCGCACCGACTGGATCTGGAGC